>NZ_LZGV01000020.1:0-857 GCF_001690265.1 Gilliamella sp. HK2 | reverse complement strand
GGAAAGTTGTTTAACTCATCACGGTACATTGAGCCTAAGTTATATTGTGCTTTAGCCAGTCCCTGAGCGGCCGCTTTTTCAAATAATAGCCGCGCTTTAGTGTGATCCCCTTTTTGGTAAAGCAAATTATCGCCGTAAAAAATTTCGCCCAAGGTGTTTTGGGCAATGGCATCACCACTTTCAGCCAGTTCAGTGCACAGTTTCATGTTTGCTTCATCACGTGAAAGTTGGCAAGTGGGTTGCTCCGAGGCGCTAGGCATCAAGCGAGTTTGGGGCGCATTGGTATGATGATTGCCCTTGGCAAAAGCCGACATCACAAATAAGGCAACACCAAACCCCAATACCGCATAAGGGATTTTTTTCATTTTCATTCCATTTATAACGATTTTTGATGAATTTTAATATGGTTAACCGCGCTAATTGTATAGCAAAAATTGGTGGTAACAAATTAAAAAACAAGCAATAAATACCTTAAAAAATCGAAGATCAAAGCAAGCAAGATCAATCGCAACACCTTGCAATCATGTTACAAAAACAATTAAAAGCGGATATGATCCGCTTTTAATGCATTCTTAGTTCATCTTCTTCTATCGGTGGGTATCCTGACCATTCGCTAGGGTGATTGGACGCTCCCATTTTTAACGCGTATTTACGCCATAATTGCGCACGGGGAATATCTTGCTCTTCGCGTTTATAATAGTGACTTAACGACGTTATGATAATGTGATTGCCTTGAATGGCTTCTTTGGTCAATATGCGCTCTTTTAATGTTGATTGTTCGCCAACTGTATTGCCCAGTAATATATCAAAGGTGTCTCTTGGCCAAAGCGTAAAAGAGATAATTCGTGAACCATAGA
>NZ_LZGV01000019.1:0-29377 GCF_001690265.1 Gilliamella sp. HK2 | reverse complement strand
CGCATTGATTTAACTAAAAAAATACAAAATAAAAACTTCAATAAAATCAATGGCTTTTCTGAACGATTTTTGGCTTAAAATTTAAGTATTAAAAACAAAATTGAAATCTTCCGCTTGTGCTTTTGTTAAGCAATTAGTTCAATTTATTGGGATAAAAAGAAAAGAAAGAATAAAAAGTCTTGTTTACAGGTAGTTTACAGATAGTTGCCCAACGCATTGATTTAACTAAAAAAATACAAAATAAAAACTTCAATAAAATCAATGGCTTTTCTGAACGATTTTTGGATTAAAATTTAAGTATTAAAAGCAAAATCGAAATCTTCCACTTGTGCTTTTGTTAAGCGATTAGTTCAATTTATTGGGATAAAAAGAAAAGAATAAAAAGTCTTGTTTACAGGTAGTTTTACAGATAGTTACCCAACGCATTGATTTAACTAAAAAACACAAAATAAAAACTTCAATAAAATCAATGGTTTTTCTGAACGATTTTTGACTTAAAATTTAAGTCTTAAAAACAAAATCGAAATCTTCCGCTTGTGCTTTTGTTAAGCGATTAGTTCAATTTATTGGGATAAAAAGAAAAGAATAAAAAGTCTTGTTTACAGGTAGTTTTACAGATAGTTATCCAACGCATTGATTTAACAAAACAAAAACCTTAATAAAATCAATGGTTTTTCTGAACGATTTTTAGCTTAAAATTTAAGTGTTAAAAACAAAATCGAAATCTTCCACTTGTGCTTTTGTTAAGCGATTAGTTCAATCTATTGGGATAAAAAGAAAAGAGTAGATAGTAGAAAACCACCAAGGTAATTTGCTATCAACTGCGATAACAATCCCCCGTTCTTTAGGGGGAATATCAATTAAGCTTGCCTTGCGAACTCACTGGCTTGTTTAACCAATTCGGCAGAAGGTGTTACGCCAGTGTATAGCACAAATTGTTCTAGTGCCTGTATTGTTGCAACATCTGCTCCAGAAATAATGATTTTATTTAGTTTTCTAGCATATTTTATCATGGGTGTTTCAACTGGCAATGCAACCACATCAAAAACAATATCGGCATTGTTTATCATGGGTTGAGGAAAAGCTAATTCATCAGCTTCAACCCCACCAAGCATCCCAATTGGAGTGACGTTAATAATTAATTTCGCTTGCTGTGGTAATATGTCCTGCTCGTTTTTTACCCATGTGTAGTTGTATCTTTTGGCTAAAGCTTCACCTTTGAGTTGGTTACGCGCAACAATAATGCCATTTTTAAATCCTGCATCATAAAAAGCCCCAATCACCGCGTTAGCCATACCACCACTACCTTTTAAAACAAAGGGCGTAGTATGATCAATTTTATTGGCTGTAATAAGTTTAGCAACAGCAATATAATCTGTATTATAAGCTTTTAAGTGATAGTTGGTATTAACAATGGTATTCACCGATTGAATCGATTTTACCGAATCATCTAATTCATCAATAAACTCAATACAAGCTTCTTTATACGGCATTGAAATGGCACAGCCTCGAATAGCTAAGGCCTTAATGCCATAAATTGCATCTTTTAAATTATTGGTAGTAAAGGCTTTATATAAGTAATTAAGATCAAGTTTTTCATATAAATAATTATGAAACCGAGTACCAAAATTGCTTGGCCTTGCTGAAAGTGACATACAAACCGTGGTATCTTTATTAATAATTCTTGCCATTTTTACTATTCCTTGTGATGATAAAGGTATGTTTTAGTTTTATTTTAACACTTTATTCAGTGGTTTTTTAGTTATGGTTGCCAATAATACCGGACCAAAGATTAGTCAAGAGAAAAAAACGGTGAGTGCCATGCTCTATTTATATTGTCATAAACAGCATAATAGCAAAAATCATCAGTTATGTAATGAATGCAACGATCTGTTGCAATATGCTATGCAACGTTTAACCATGTGCCGCTTTGGTGAGAATAAAACGACGTGTGAACGATGTCCTAAGCATTGTTATCGTAAAGATTATAAACAAAAAATAAAGCAAGTCATGCGGTTTTCTGGTCCAAGAATGATGATTTATCATCCTATCATGGCATTGCGACATCTTTATAAAAATTTGTTGAGTAAGTAGTTTGTTAGCTAACAGTTACTATGCGGTAAATCGCATAGTAACAATTACAGTAATCATTTATGATGTAAATAGTGCTTATCGTGTTAAGTTTTCTATTTTTAAAATTTTATGCTAGCACTCACTATAGCGTGAAATTTTGCAGCGGGTATGCTTTCGTAGGCGGTTGTGTAGTTTTTATTTAATATATTGTTGATATCTAAACCAATTTTATATTGCCGATTATCGCCAAATGCCGTGCTGGTAGATAAATTTAATGTTGACCAACCACGATAACGATAAACCGACGAATCGCTACGCTGAGTTGCATTGCTGGCAAATCGCATAAATAGATCTGAATCAAAATCGAAGTGATCAAAATAGGCGGTGTGTTTTACGCCAACACTGCCAGTAAAGCGTGGGTTACCTGAATCATATGTAGTATATCGGTCAGTTTTAATCTGGCGACGTAGATAATTGCCTTTAATATAAGGGGTAAAAGCTAAATCAAGGTATTCAATACTCAATTCTAAACCATGGGTTTTGGCTTTGTTGGCATTATTGTAATAATTAAAATTAGCCCCTGATGCGCCGTCGCAAATTGCAGAACCATTGCAACTTATTTCTGTAATATAGTTTTTAGCCGCTGAATAGTAAATGGCCGTATCAACTAACCATTT
Source organism: Gilliamella sp. HK2 (assembly GCF_001690265.1). NCBI lineage: Bacteria > Pseudomonadati > Pseudomonadota > Gammaproteobacteria > Orbales > Orbaceae > Gilliamella > Gilliamella sp. HK2. Next base: position 26,627 of record NZ_LZGV01000019.1, on the reverse strand, counting down.
ACTATTATTATAACGTAATCCAATTTCGTAATTATTTGACTTTTCCGCTTTTAATTTTGAGTTTCCATAAAGTGTTTGGCTTGCTGCTGAAGTTACAGCATAAAGATGAGAAAGCGTCGGGTAAACATAGCCTTGTGCAAAAGAGGCTCTTAATTGCGCATTTTTAATGCCAGAATAAGTTAATCCAGAAGACACAACAAAGTTATTATCACTGTCTTTCTTTTTACTATCAATTTTGTGTGTTACTAATGGTTGTCCGATTGTTGGGATTTTATTGATTGAGCTTGAACCATGCTTAAGTTTTGATGTTACCCAATATTGGCGAGCTCCTATATTCCATGATATATCATCAGTGATAGCCCAGTCGTTTTGAGCAAATAGCGAAAAGCTAGATTGTTGCCATTTATTGGCTAAATATTTGTGCTGAGTATAACTGGCTCTTGGCGACGGCATTTTTGCTACAACCGTATTATGTGAATGTTGATCAACATTGTCTTGTTGATATTGTGAGCCCATAATCAATTTCATATCTTTATGTAGAACAAAATCAGATTGGAATGTCATGCCATACGTTTTTTGTTCATCATTTGTGGCGGTATGGGTGTTGACATTCATTATCGGGCGTGGTGAGACGACAACATGATTTATAAATTGTCGATTTAATTTTTGTGCATAAGCATCGTAATGGATTTTTTTGAGGAATGCGTTATCAAGATCATAGTCATAAAATAGCCCCATTTTTTCACGTTGTAATTTAGGTAATTTAACAGAAAAATCCTTAATTGAAGGTGAATTATCATCTTTAGCAAAATAGGTTTTAGTATCAAGCTGGTAACGATCAAGTGAAAGCCCAAATTTATGTTTGTCGATATTAAGCCCAAACCATGAACTTAAGCTCTCATTATCGAAATCAGTATTGTGCAATTTACCTTGATAGGCTTTACGATCGTTATTTTTAGCGTTAGAGCCGCTAATTCTATAATCAAAAATACTATCGATGGTGCCATTAACGGTACCCATTTCGGTAAAGCCATCGGTGGATTGGTTATAAACAAGTTTAACATCGCCATTAAGCGGAGCGTTGTTTTTGCTCCCTTTACGTGTAATAAAGTTAACGACACCACCAATAGCCTGTGAGCCATAAAGAACGGAATGCGGACCTTTAATCACTTCTATTCGTTCAACGGATTCCATATCAATTAACACACCAGCACCTGAACCATGCCCTGAGCGGTGATATGTTACTTCTTGCCCGTCAATTAACATTAAAATTCGCGCTGGTGCTTCGCCTCTGATCATAATTTGCTTACGCCCAGCGAGTGAATTATCCGTAATTTCAACACCTGGAATATCGCGTAATGCTTCGACAACAGAATCACCATTTTGTTTTTCGATATCATCACGATTAATTGCGTTAACTGATACCGAACTATCCCATACGGTTTTTTCATTACGATCTGCAGTCACTATAATTGTGTCTTGTGGGGATCGGTTTTTTGCCGCAAAAGTATTTGTGCTTAAGCAAAGGTTTAGTAGTGTAATATATAATGTTGGCTTAATATAAGTTTTTGAAGTAGCTAATTTCATTGTTTATTTTATCCTATACTAGCAAAAAGTTATTCAAATGATAATCTAAATAATAATCATTATCATTTGATATGTAAATAAAAAGCTTTGTAAATCAAAAAAGGCTTAACCTATTAATAGATATGTATAAAAATAAAAATTTGTTATTATGACAAACAGAATTTAAAATAGTCATTCAATCAAAATTCAGGTAAGTACATGTCTATTGCAGTTGTTGAAGTTAACCGTCAATCAGTTATTCATAATGTTGAATATCTTAAAAGTATAGCGCCTAATAGCCAGCTAGTTGCCATCATTAAAGCCAATGCTTATTCACACGGAATAAAAGAAATTGCACAGTTGTTATGTGATAAAGTCGATTATTTAGGGGTATCGAGAATTTCCGAAGCAATCGCGTTGCGCAATAATGGCATTAATGCGCCTATCTTGGCTTTGGAAGGTTTTTTCCCTCATGAAAGCATTGATGATTTGATTGATTTTAATATTCAACCTGTTATCCACAGTAAATGGCAAATCGATGCGCTGTGTTGCTCTCCTTTGAGTGAGCAAATTATTCCGTGGTTTAAACTTGATACAGGAATGCATCGGTTAGGATTTTGTATTGACGAGGCTAAAGCTGAATTTTATCGTTTAGCTCGTTGTTCAGTGATTTGCCAGCCAATTAATATTATGAGTCATTTTAGTTCGGCCGATGATCTCACTTCTGAACAAACGTTAAAGCAAATCGCGCTATTTGATCAGTTTATTGCTTCAATTGATGACAAATCACTGATTGGAAAGCGTTCGCTTGCTGCATCAGGTGGCACATTGGCTTGGCCACAAGCGCATTATGAGGTGGTTCGCTCTGGAATTGCTTTATATGGCGTCTCGCCCTTTGAGGCGCCAGTTGCGGGACTTAAACCAGCCATGACATTTAAATCTGAATTAATTGCAGTACGAAAACACAAAAAAGGGGAATCGGTTGGTTATGGGCAAATTTGGTGTAGTCAGCAAGATACCTTTCTTGGCGTCGTTGCGATGGGTTATGGCGATGGTTATCCTCGAAGTATTCCACCAAATACCCCAGTTTTGATTAATGGACGGAAAGTCCCCATTGTTGGCCGAGTCTCAATGGATATGATTGTGGTTGATTTGGGAATAAATAGCAGTGAAAAACCGGGTGACGAAGTCATATTTTGGGGACCACAACTCCCCGTCGAGGAAATCGCTAAGCATACAGGTATAAGTGCTTACGAGTTAATAACACACTTAACTTCACGCGCAAAAATTCATTATAGTAGATAAATAAGTTATGATTAAAAAAATATTTTTATACACTCTACTCCCCCTAGTATTAATTGTGGGAGGTTCAATGACTATTGGTTATTATTTTTTACACCAGTTTTCTCAACAGCAAATGCAAGTAAATGATGAAAATCAGATGTTTATTTTGAAGAAAGGTACATCTATGCATCAATTAGTTGCCCAAGTAAAAGAAAGCAAGTTAATGCAACAAGCTTATTTGTTACCTTATTTGTGTAAGCTAAATCCGTCATTAAGATCAATTAAAGCAGGCTCTTATCAATTACACCCACATATGACTGTTGAGGAGTTTTTGAAATTGTTAGTGTCTGGCAAAGAAAGTAATTTTTCAATTCAATTTATTGAAGGTAAACGGGCTAAAGACTGGTTGAAAGTAATTCAAAATACGCCTTACATTCAGCAAACTTTAGTAGGTAAAACAGATGAAGAAATAGCGAAGTTGTTAGGCATTGACGGATCTATTGAAGGTTGGTTATCGCCCGATACTTACCGTTATACAGCAGACACATTAGATATCAATATTCTCAAACGTGCGCATATGACGATGAAAAGTAATCTACAAAAAATTTGGGATAATCGTGATAGCAACTTACCGTATCAAACACCTTATGAATTATTGATTATTGCATCAATAATTGAAAAAGAAACAGGCGTCAGTTCTGAGCGAGCTAATGTGGCTTCAGTATTTGTTAATCGCTTAAATGCCAAAATGAAGTTACAAACTGATCCAACAATTATTTATGGTTTAGGTGATAACTATAAAGGTACTATTAGACGTGTCGATTTGACTGATACTGAAAACCCTTATAATACTTATGTTATTGAAGGATTACCGCCAACGCCAATCGCCATGCCAAGTCTTGCCTCGCTTGAAGCTGCGGCACACCCAGCTAAAACTAATTATCTGTTTTTTGTTGCTAATGGAACTGGTGGGCATACGTTTTCAAGTACTTACAGCAATCACCAGCAGGCGGTGAATGAGTATCGCCGAATGACTAGCGGTGGGAATTAGCGTTTTAAAAACAGCGTTAAATATAATTAACTCTGTAAAAGTATTTTATTTAAATACGTTCACTTTAACCATTACCGCATATTAATGCGGTAACTTTTTATGATTAAATCAATATAATTCATCAAGTTGCTTAATTAGAGAAAGTAGATGATTAACATTTTGTTTTTGCTCTTTTAGCGCTTCTTCAAAATAAGGATGCAAGGCAAATTTAGGTAAATTAGCTTTGGCATCAATTAGTGCTTGCATGCGTGGAATAAAAACCCATTGTAACCATTCGTGTGGTTGCATTGTGTCTAGAGCAAAGGGTTCTTGACTTAAAAAGGCATCTGGGTTTGGTGGCATTGTTTGCCATAAATTGATTTTTTGTAATTCTTTAGTTATTTTTTGAAGTTGATTCAGTAGCATATACTCTTGTGATTGTTGCATTAGCAAGCTTTGATAATATTGCCAATCGAAACAAGGCCCTGGATCTGTTTTACGATCAGGGGCAATATCGCTATGCCCAGCAATATTTTCAATAGCATAGTGTTGTTGAAGTAATAAAGTGATTTTTGCTAGTTGTTGATATTGTATGCTAGTAAAGCTATCGGTATCGCATCCTTCCATTTCAATACCAATTGAAAAATCATTACAATTTTCTTGGCCTTCAAATACTGATTTTCCTGCATGCCAAGCGCGTTTATTGAATGGAACAAATTGAATAATTTCACCATCACGCCGAATAAATAGATGACTTGACACTTTAAGTTGATAAATCGAAGCAAAGTACGGGTGCTCCTCAGGATTAAGTTGCCCTGTAAATAGCTGTTCAACATAAGGTCCGCCATATTCATTGGGCGGTAAGCTAATATTATGGATAACAAGTAGTGATATCGGCTGATTGATTGGTCGTTCATCATAAAAAGGTGAAATAACTTGCTTAACACCCTGTAACCAACCATTAACAATTTTTAAGGACATATTGACTCCAACTTATCTGATAAACCGATGCCTAAATATTTTTGCGATCAGCTTCTCATAGCTTGCACATTTAAAGTAATAATTCATTGCGTTATGGATTTTATTTTCCACGCTTAACACTTCGTTATTATTCCACTTTTTTGTTTTGCTATAAAGACTCTTTCTATTGAATCATTCATTGATATTTTGAGGTATTTATGGCTAAACAAGCGGGTTTTACTTTATTTGAACTGATGATTGCTATTATTGTGATTGCTATCTTAACGGCTATTGGTGTGCCTGCTTATCAAGGATATGTAAAAAAAGCTGCGTTGACAGATATGTTGCAAATCATGACGTCATATAAAACAGCCGTCGAAATCTGCGCAGTAGAACAAGGCAGTTTAACCAACTGTAGTAGTGGTAATAATGGTATACCGGCAAGCCGAACGTCTAATTATGTCACATCAATTACGGTCAATAACGGCGTTATTACCTTAGTTGGAACCAGTGCTTTAACTGGATTAACGGCCACATTAACACCAACAGTAAGTGCTACCCACGGTAATTTAGATTGGCACCGAGTTTGTACGACATCGCCAGCCGATGCTAGTTTAACCCGTGCTTGTGAAGATATTTTCAAATTTTGATGTTAACTCTTTAATCTTTTATGGATAAGGAAGCGCTTTTATGCAAGAAGATCAGCTCATTGAAAGTATTGACAAATTATTGCTTGAAGCATTAGATAAGCGAGCTTCGGATATTCATTTTGAGCCTTACCTGCATAGTTATCGTATTCGCATGCGTATTGATGGTGTTTTACATGATATGTTGTCACCACCTCTTGCATTGGCTAAACAAATAACCGCAAGATTAAAAATTATGTCTAAGCTAAATATTGCCGAGCACAGATTACCGCAAGATGGTCAATTGATCGTTGGTCGTTATACTATGCGTATTGCCACCTTACCAGTAATGAATGGTGAAAAAATAGTTTTAAGAGTTATGGATAATCATGAATCTGAACTAACCATTAATGATTTGGGATTAACAGATGAAGATCTTTTCCTATTCAAACAAATTTTAGACTATCCACAAGGATTGATATTGGTGACGGGACCAACTGGAAGTGGAAAAACGGTCACGTTATATAGCGCACTAAAACAATTAAATAAAATTGAGCGTAACCTTTGTAGTGTTGAAGACCCTATAGAAATTCCTCTTGAAGGTGTTAATCAAACGGCAATTAATCCCAAAGCTGGATTGACATTTGGTATCGTATTACGAGCCTTATTGCGACAAGATCCTGATGTGATGATGATAGGTGAGATCCGCGATCATGAAACGGCTGAAATTGCTATTCAAGCAGCACAAACAGGGCACTTAGTCTTATCAACTTTGCACACTAATTCTAGCATTGAAGCCATAACACGGTTAAATCAAATGGGTATTGAAAATTATTTACTTTCATCGAGCCTAAAATTAGTTATCGCTCAGCGACTAGTCCGAAAGCTGTGCCCACACTGTAAGGTTAGGGCAAGTGAGCTAATTAGATTGGGTAAAGAGCAAATAGCAAATTATCAAGCTTTGGGTTGCCCAAATTGTATTGGCGGTTATAAAGGGCGAATTGGACTATATGAATTTTTAGTTATTACCCCCGACATTCAAAAGCAAATATTAGCAAACCAAGTTATTTTGCCTTCAAATATGACGTCGTTAAAAATAGCAGGTCAAAATTTAATTAAGCAGGGGATCACAACCTTAGCGGAGTTAAATCGAGTCTTGGGAGATAAAGCATGAAAAGACTCTATTATTGGTATGATCTAGATTTTAATCAACATAAAATCATCGCTCAATCACAACAACTTGCTAAGCGTCAGTTATTACTGGAAGGTAAAATTGCTATTAAGATTAAAGCAGGCGCTATTATTACCGCACGCAGTTTTCACTGTGCTGATTTGCTAATAATTACCAAACAATTAGCTACTATGTTAAAAGCGGGTTTATCTATTATTGATACATTACATTTGTTAGTCCAAGAACAACCTAAACCGCATTGGCAATATTTGTTATCTGATATCAAGCAACAAATCGCTAAAGGTGAAGCATTGTCTCATGTACTACACCAACATCATTCGGTGTTTTCTCCTTTATATTGTGAAATTATCGCAGTTGGCGAGTTAACAGGACAACTTGATGAGAGTTTTGAACAGCTAGCATTATTGCTTGAAAAATCAATCAAATTACAAAAAAGTTTTAAAAAAGCAGTGCGTTACCCTCTGTTTTTATTATCGGTTGCGATGATCGTCAGTTTAGTCATGTTGCTATTTGTGTTGCCAAAATTTTCAGATATTTATCAAGATTTCGATGCTCAATTACCCGTTTTTACTCAATGTGTTATTGATTTTTCCAATAATTTGCAACAAAGTTGGTTAATGTGGTGTATAGGATTTATGGTCAGTTATTTTTGTTATAAACGCTATTTTAAAATGCGCTATCGACTGCAAATTGAAGCGATGATAATAAAATGCCCTATTGTTGGTAAGGCGGTTCAAACTAGTTGCTTAACCCAGATTTTTCAAACCATTGCGATTACTCAAAAAGCAGGTATACCATTATTAACAGGTTTAGCTGCAACAACGAATATCACTTATTACAGCCTTTATCGTAATAGTATTTTACAGATCATTGCGGGTATTGAACAAGGTTATTCATTTAGTCATGTTTTACACCAGCAATTATATTTTCCTAATTTATGCTCACAATTAATTCACGTCGGTGAAGAGTCAGGCACATTGGATTTAATGCTCGATAAGTTAGCAATCTATTATCAAGAACAAAATCAAGTCTTAATCGATAATTTATCGCAAGCTTTTGAACCACTACTTATGCTGGTATTAGCTTTAATTATTGGAAGCTTAATTGTAGCGATGTATTTACCAATATTTCAAATGGGTGATGTGATTCATTAATGCTAACGTTTATAATTATTTATTTCGGCCTGTGTATGGGTAGCTTTGTTTATGTTGCATACTGTCGCTATTTGCCAACACTGACACCATGCCAATATTTATGCCGTATTAGTGTTTATCGGTCAGCGTGTCCACATTGCCACAATAGGCTCAAAGCGTGGCAATTGGTGCCCGTTGTGTCTTGGTTAATATTAAAAGGGCACTGTTATTACTGTCATGCTAAGATTTCGCATCATTATCTTATTATAGAATTATTAGTAGCAACGCTATTTACTATTATTTATTTTGATTATGGTATTAACTATCAAAGTGGTATGTTGATGATTCTTAGTTGTTATTTTTTATTTTTAGCCTTAATCGATTTTAAATATTATTTATTACCTGATTTGTTTACTCAACCGTTGATGTGGGCTGGTGTAATCTTTTCCTATTTAGACATGGCAAATATCATCTTAACTGAGGCTCTATTAGGTATATTTTTGGGGTATCTATTATTAAAAGTCCCTGCTTCTTTATTTTATTTTGCCACTAAAAAACAGGGCTTAGGCGGAGGGGATATCAAATTGCTCGCAGCATTAGGCGCTTGGCTCCCTTATACAAGCTTACCCATGTTGTTGATTTTTTCCTCACTACTGGGGATGGTATATTATTTTTTGTTGCGATATGTACTTAATAAAAATACCTTAAAGATTATTCCATTTGGCCCTTTTTTATTAATTTCTGGTTATGCGATCTATTATTTTAGTTAAAATTTATTAATTATTAACCTGTTAACAATGTATAAATTTATTATCTTTTTCAATATATGTAAGATATAACTAAAATTGATATTCATAGTAAAAATAGTTATTTTTATAAAAGTGGGAATCACGTTATAGTGTTGATAAAAACAGCGTGTTATGCTGTAAGTTAGTTACCCATTAAGGAATCACTCATGATATCAAATAGTATTAATGATCTAAAAAGTGAAATGATAGCATGGCGTCATCATATTCACGCTCACCCCGAAACGGCTTTTGAAGAAGTCAAAACTACGCAATTTATTATCGAAAAACTGCAATCATTTGGTATTACTCAATTATATACGGATTTTGCGCCAACTGGCGTAGTTGGTGTTATTAAAGGCAATAAAGAAGGGCGATGGATTGCTCTGCGAGCTGATATTGATGCATTAGATATTATTGAAGAAAATAATATCGATTATTGCTCCACTATCTCAGGCAAAATGCATGGCTGTGGCCATGATGGGCATACGGCAATATTACTAGGTACAGCCAAATATCTTAGTGAGCATCGTGATTTTTCGGGCACAGTTGTTGTTATTTTTCAACCCGCTGAAGAAAATGAGGGTGGCGCTCGAGTTATGGTTGAAAATGGTTTATTTGATAGGTTTCCTATTGAAGCTGTATATGGTATTCATAATCAACCTAATATGCAGTTAAATCACTTTTACATTAACCACGGTCCAATGATGGCATCATATGATGTATTTGAAATTAAAATAACGGGTATTGGCGCGCATGCAGCAGCTCCTCATTTAGGTAAAGATACTATTTTAACGGCTACTCAGATTGTGAATGGTTTACAGAGTATTGTTAGCCGTAATGCTGATCCACTTAGCTCATTAGTCGTTAGCGTGACGCAAATTCACAGCGGGGATACTTGGAATGTATTACCTCAGCACGCAGTGATTCGTGGAACGGTTAGGGCATTTAATGCTCAAGTACAAGATATGGCTGAAAGTCGCATTAAACAAATAGCAACAGGTATTGCCGCAACATTTGAAGCCAAAGCCGAAGTCGATTATCAGCGACGTTATCCTGCGACAATCAATCACGCTAAACAAGCCAAAATTGCAATGACAGCCGCTAAAAAAGTCGTCGGTGAAGATCACTTGATCATCGATCCCAATCCGTCGATGGGGGCTGAAGACTTTGCCTTTATGTTGCAAAAAATTCCAGGCGCTTATGTTTGGTTAGGTGCAGGTAGTGGTGCTAATTTGCATAATCCAGCATTTAATTTTAATGATGAAGTGTTAACAACGGGGGTAAGTTATTTTGTAGCAATTGTTAACCAAGAACTTGCAAACTAATTTTAAAAGATGGGCATAAAGATAACTGGAATAAGCATTATATTATTCCAGTTTATCGCTAAAAATAACTAAAATGTCATTCGGCTGTTATCATTTCCATAAACTCTAAATGGGGTATTTAAATCAATCCCATTATTAAGTACAACTTGGACACAAACGCCGTCTTTTTCGTCTAATTTTGCAGCGGCTAATACAATTCCTCCTTCTCGCCAGCCACCAGCAAGCTTGTATTCAAGCGTGCTACCAATTTCAGGAAGAACATCACTGGTACCTTTTATTACATACATACCACGAGTATTAGCGCCGCGAAATTGTGCTCTTGCTACCATTTCTTGACCACAATAACAGCCTTTTTCAAAACTGATTGCATCATAAGATTGTAAATTACAGGCTTGCGGTAATAACGTTGCCATATTGTTATCATCAATAATAGGATAGCCTGCTTGTAAATCAAGTTTTAACCACTCATCGCATGGTAGTAAATCATCTTGAATAGGCTCTGGCGTTACCATTATAACGCGCATTTGTGGTAAAGGAAGTTTGATATAGGTAATGTTATTTTCAGTAAAACAGCTGATATTACTTAATTTGCTTGCAATTGTTGACGGAATCGCATTACCGACCAACCCAATTATATTCAAATCTTGGACTGGCTCAATAGTTACCTTAGAAAAAACAGCATATTTTGCTAGCTCAGCAATTTGTTTTTTTACAACGCTTTTACGCACGATATAGTAGATATCATCGCCTCGCTGAAATAACAGTAAAGTACTCCACATTCTGCCTTTATTATCACAATGAGCAGCATAGAGTGTTGCCTGTTCAGAAAGCCGATTAATGTCGTTAGTTATTTGCCCTTGCAGAAAAACTCGGTTATCTTGGCCTGAAACTTTAACTAATTGCCAATCAGCAAGGGAAGTTGGTTTAGAAAAAATATTGCTCATATTAGTACCTTTAGGTAATGAAGAATCCTAGTAACATGATGACTAGAAAAACTTAGGCTTTGAGTGTATATAAAAAATAAAAAATTAACAATCAAATCAACTAGCAATATTTAAATAAATAGGGATAGCTTATGAATATTATTCATGATATTGCAAAAATTAATTTTGTTAGCACCTAATTTTGCCTGTAATGTACTTAGTTAATTGACTTTATTGATTTTGTTTACAAGTTGATGCAAAATGATTCAGAAAATGACAAATCAGTTACATTGGAGGCAACAACCATGGCAAAACTGTCAGGTGCAGAAATGGTTATTCAATCTTTGATTGACCAAGGCGTAAAGCAGATTTTTGGTTATCCGGGTGGTAGTGTTCTTGATATTTATGATGCAATTCACACGTTAGGCGGCATTGAACATATTTTAGTTCGTCATGAACAAGCAGCGGTACATATGGCAGACGGTTATGCTAGAGCAACAGGTGATGTCGGCGTTGTATTAGTTACCTCAGGCCCTGGGGCAACCAATACAATTACTGGTATTGCAACCGCTTATATGGACTCTGTGCCATTAGTTATTTTGTCTGGTCAAGTCGCCAGTAACCTAATTGGTAATGATGCATTCCAAGAATGCGATATGATCGGCATTTCACGCCCCATTGTTAAACATAGTTTTTTGATTCAAGACAGTAAAGATATTCCAGAAACTATCAAAAAGGCGTTTTATATCGCTTCGACTGGACGACCAGGCCCAGTGGTGATTGATTTGCCAAAAGATATTGTTAATCCAGCTAATAAATATCATTATCACTACCCAAAATCTGTCTTAATGCGATCTTATAATCCAACTATTCAAGGACATAAAAAGCAGATCAAAAAAGCATTAACGACGCTATTAACTGCAAAAAAACCAGTGTTGTTTATCGGCGGGGGGGCAATTGCATCTGATGCAAGTCAGGAAATTAAAACGCTGGCTGAAAAACTCAATTTACCTGTTACTTCAACATTAATGGGGATTAGCGCTTTTCCTTGTACCGATAAACATTATCTTGGCATGATTGGTATGCATGGCGTCTATGAAGCCAATATGGCTATGCATAACGCTGATGTGATTTTTGCAATTGGTGCTCGTTTTGATGATCGAACTACCAACAATGTTGAAAAATATTGCCCAAAAGCCAAGATTATTCATATTGATATTGATCCTACTTCTATTTCTAAAACTATTTTGGCTTCGATCCCTGTGGTGGGTGATGCAAAAGTTGTTCTTGAAACGATGTTGTCAATGTTAGATGAATTAAATACTGAACGTGATCTTGATGCTTTGATTGATTGGTGGAAGCAGATCGAACACTGGCGCGCTCGTCACTGTTTAGCTTATAGTCATGAAGGGCAAAGCATCAAACCACAAGAAGCAATTGAAGTATTATATAAATTGACCAAAGGGGATGCCTTTGTGGCAACCGATGTAGGGCAACATCAAATGTTCACGGCACTTTATTACCCGTTTGATAAACCACGCCATTTTATTACCTCAGGTGGACTTGGCACGATGGGATTTGGTTTGCCAGCAGCGCTTGGTGTTAAATTAGCATTTCCTAAAAAAACCGTTGTTTGTGTGACAGGTGACGGTAGTATTCAAATGAATATACAGGAGCTTTCAACAGCTTTGCAATATGGTTTGCCTGTACTAGTTTTAAATTTAAATAACCGTTTTTTAGGAATGGTTAAGCAGTGGCAAGATATGATTTATGCTGGCCGACATTCGAGTTCTTATATGGAGTCCCTTCCTGATTTTGCTAAAATTGCAGAAGCTTATGGCCATGTAGGTATAGTAATAACTAAGCGTGAAGAGCTTGAGCCTAAACTTAAACAAGCACTGGAAATTAAAAACCGTTTGGTTTTTGTTGATGTCATGACTGATGCTACTGAACATGTTTACCCAATGCAAGTGCGAGGTGGCGCAATGAACGAAATGTGGCTTAGTAAAACGGAGAGAACCTAATGCGTTATATATTATCAATTTTAACTGAAAACGAACCAGGCGCATTGTCACGAATTATTGGCTTGTTTTCACAGCGGGGTTTTAATATTGAAACAATAACCACCGCACAAACTGAAGACCCAACTATGCATCGTATGACAATCCAAACCACAGGCGATGAGCATGTGCTTGAACAGATCCAAAAACAGTTGCATAAATTGGTTAATGTTTATCGCGTGCATGATTTAACCGAAGGACCACATGTCGAGCGAGAAATCATGCTAGTCAAAGTTGCCGCAAAAGGTGCTGATGCGCGTGACGAAGTAAAACGTTGTGCCGATATTTTTAGGGGATCGATCGTGGATGTCACCGCAACGCATTATATTGTGCAATTATCGGGCACCAGTGAAAAGCTAGACTCATTTTTAGCTTCAATTCGCGAAACATGTAATATTGTTGAAATGGTTCGATCAGGGATCATTGGTTTATCGCGTAGTGAAAGAACAGTCAAATAACTGTATTTTTAGTTAATATATTTAATTAAGGCGCGTTGTGTGCCTTAATTTAAGCACAAGAAAATTTGAAATCATTCATATAAAAAGAATAGGTGCTATTCATCTAGAATCGATAAGCCAGAAAAGGCTTATTTCATTGATATATTAAATAATATTCGTAATTTTCCTTCTCGGCAAAATATTAGATAATACTCGACGTTATAAATATATTATTTAGGTAATGCTGCTTTTCATTTTATTTTGGCGATATTGAGCCATCAGCTGAGTGTCGATAAACTTGATTATAATAGATTTAAATATATTCAAGGCGATAATTTTTACTGTTATCGGTTTACCTGCACCTGATTTTCCTCATCCCTTTATCAAGCATAATTTAGCAATAGTTAAATGGTTAAGGATTTCGGCTAACCAAAGACAGGTATTGATAAAGCATTGTCAACCGTCTGTTATCTGAACACTGTACTGACTTTTTTGGGCATAATGTTTTCCTCTGATTTTTATTTATATTATTGAGATGACTTTTACTTATTTTTTCGATAATAATTTATGTCTATTCTTCGCCATAATTTTTCCAATCACTATAAACAATGTAAGCGTTTTCCTGCAAATTGCTCAAAATTCATAAAATAAGTTGATAATGCAAATGATAATAGTTATCATTACGATTAATTTTTAGGTTTGATAAAACAATAAAAGATAGGAAAAACAATGAAATTCGTTAATCAATTAACCATATTCGGCTTATTGAGTACAGCATCGGTTATTGTTTGTGCTCAGGAAAATATTAAAGATGATACTAATATCGAGACCATGAAAGTTATCGCTAATGTTAAAGATAATAATGATCAGCGGATAAAAAAATCATCAACAGCGACAAAAATGCCTTTTGATATCAAAGATGTTCCGCAAACGATCAATTCAGTGAATCTTGAGCAACAGAAAATTTATGGGCAAAGTGATTTAGATGTAATAGTAAATAAATTGCCTGGAGTTGATACAACATATGATATGCGTGATGAGGGGGTAAAAATTCGCGGTTTTTCGGCAAGCTCTGGTGATATTTATCGTGATGGCGTTCGTGCTAGTGGGCAGGTTAGGCAAAGTACTGCAAATATAGAACGAATAGAAGTATTGAAAGGTCCTGCATCTGTGCTTTATGGACGGGGTTCGGGTGGTGGAATAATTAATATGATTAGTAAACAAGCTAATTTTGATTCACCAACAACCTTAAGCTTACGTGGAGGTTCATGGGATAAATATGGTGGTATGATTGATATTAATCATATTTTACATGATAAACTGGCGATGCGAATGACTATTGATCATCAATCAGATAAAAGTTTTCGTAAAGGGATTAAGCAAAGAGATACAATGGTGTCGCCAAGCCTACTTTATGATAATTTAGAGGGATTTAATTGGTTAGTTCAATACACGCATGATCATTTGTGGCGTAAACCTGATCGGCCGCCAGCTTATTATGATTTACCCAAAGGCGTGTCAACTAAAACGTCTTATGCTCATCCAGATGATTATGTGAAAGATAATTTTAGTTCATTACGCTCTGTTATGGGATTTGCATTTAATCATGATTGGTCAATTAAATTAACGAATTTATACCGCCAAGCAGCTCAAAACTTCGATCACATTTATGCGGGTAGTTATTGCCATTTAAATGGAAAATTGAACAACGGCAAAGCTTGTGTCCATCCGGGGAAGTTGCAATTTCGCCACGCTTGGCAAGAGACAGCCAATAAAACCTATAGCAATACTGTTGATTTAATGGGAAAATTTAATACGGCCAGTATTGTTCATGATATGCTTATTGGTGTGGAATATAACATTGAAAAACGTCAGCCAAGATTAGCCTTAACAAGCGCTTATCCTGAGGCCGTTGATCCTTTTCATCCTCATTGGCATTCCCAAAAGCCTCATTACAATAAATTAAATACCAAAACTAACCATAAAGCAACATCGACAGGCTTTTATTGGCAAGATTTAATCAGTTTTACAACGCAGTGGAAGTTACTGGCAGGATTACGTTATGACGATTATAAATTTGCATCAGACGATAAATTAAAACACCAAAATCGTTCAGATGATGGACACACGTTAAGTCCTCGAGTTGGTTTAATTTGGCAACCTATAGAATCACAGAGTTTTTATGTTTCTTATAGTAAAAATTTTGCACCTTATGGCGGGCGTGGGCTTATTACTATATCTACTGACTCAAAAACAGTTTATGATGATAAACCTCAATATTCACGCCAGTATGAAGTTGGTGTCAAAAGTGATTGGTTAGATGATAAGCTTTCTTCTCAAATAGCCCTTTATGATCTTGAATTATACAATGTCCGTTATCAACCTGATGCTATTAACGATCCTTATAATTGGGCGGTTAAAGGTAGTGATCGTAGCCGAGGCATAGAGTTAAGCCTTATTGGTCAGTTGGCATCAAAATGGTATATAAATAGTGGTATTGGTTATCAACAAGCCAAAGTTCACAAAGATAAAAAAACACCGGCCAACCAAGGAAAATATTTGCCTAATACTGCTAAAAATAGTGGTTATTTAAGCATTCGTTATTTACCTTACGATAATTGGTTTACAGAATTGGAAGTCAATTATAAAGGAGCTATGTATAACGATGATAAAAATCAATTTAAACGTGCTGGTTATAGTGTATGGAATGCTGCGGTTGGTTATCAATTGCCATCCTTTGAGGTAACGTTGGCATTCACTAATTTGTTAGGTAAAGCATATTGGCGCTCAAGTAGTATGCCAGGCACTCCGAGAGCTTTCTTGCTGACTGCAAGTTATAAACTATAAAGTGATATAAAAAAACAAATACTGAATTATTTGAGGATTAAAATTGGTAAATAATTATAAGTAATATAATTCAGTATGTTGTTAATAAATTTAGGGCATTTAGGCAAAAAATAAGTTAATTGGCATTTTTCTATACAGCACAAAAGCAAGTAGTTTAATGTCGAATGTAGATGCTAATAATTTAGCAATTGAATTATTGTCTAAAAATTTCAAGTGAATAAAACATGAATTGAATAAAAATGGTTAAAAATTTTATTTTTTCAATAAGATAAATTCCTTAATAGACTGTGTTATTCAAACAAAGGGTTTTTACGAACATTAAAATGGTTAAAAATTGCTGATGAATGTATAAAATGCCACTAAAAAGAATAACTCGATTAATATAGGTATAATAAATTCTCAATGTATTAATAAAAAGTTGTTCCTTTAAAAAATAAATTTTGCTAACGCGCTTAAAGAAACAGTTAAAATTAATTATTCAATTGTGAGACAAAGTAGATTCTGTTATACTAATTTCCCGTCTGATTCATCGTATATTGCTTTGGTTTTTAAGGTTTAAAATCAGTGCGATATTATTCTATTAAATTAATAATGGTCTGGTATTAATGGTCACGAATTATATTTTTGTTACAGGCGGTGTCGTTTCTTCACTTGGTAAAGGCATTGCCGCAGCATCATTAGCTGCAATTTTAGAAGCCCGCAATTTAAAAGTCACCATGCTCAAACTTGATCCCTATATTAATGTCGATCCAGGCACAATGAGTCCTATTCAGCATGGTGAAGTATTTGTGACTGAAGATGGTGCCGAAACTGATCTTGATTTAGGGCATTATGAGCGCTTTATTCGCACTAAAATGACGCGAAAAAATAACTTCACGACTGGACGCATTTATTCTGATGTGTTACGTAAAGAGCGTCGCGGTGATTATTTAGGTGCGACGGTGCAAGTCATTCCACATATCACTAATGCAATTAAGTCACGAGTGATTGATGGAGCAAAAGGATTTGACGTTGCGATTGTCGAAATTGGTGGTACGGTAGGTGACATTGAATCACTGCCATTTTTAGAGGCGATCCGTCAATTAGCGGTTGATGTTGGTCGTGAGCATACCCTATTTATGCACCTAACATTAGTGCCATATTTAGCTTCAGCAGGTGAAGTGAAAACTAAACCAACACAGCATTCAGTAAAAGAATTATTGTCAATTGGTATTCAACCTGATGTATTAATTTGTCGCTCCGATCGTATTATCCCTGCTCATGAACGCGCTAAAATCGCGTTATTTTGTAATGTGCCTGAGCGCGCTGTTATTTCGCTTAAAGATGTCGATTCTATCTATAAAATTCCGGCATTATTAAAATCGCAAAACTTGGATACTTTTGTTTGCAAACGATTTAATCTTGAATGTAAAGAAGCCGATCTTTCTGAGTGGGAGCAAGTCATTTATGAAGAAGCCAACCCTGTTGGTGAAGTCACTATTGGTATGGTGGGTAAATATATTGCTTTGCCAGATGCCTATAAATCTGTCAATGAAGCTTTAAAACATGGGGGGTTAAAAAACCGTTTAACCGTTCATATCCGTTATATTGACTCGGAAGATCTTGAATCTCGAGGTGCAGAATTACTTCAAGGTTTAGATGCGATTTTAATCCCTGGCGGATTTGGTTATCGTGGTGTCGAAGGTAAAATTATGGCTGCTCGCTATGCGCGTGAAAACAAAATCCCATATTTAGGTATTTGCCTTGGCTTACAAGTGGCTATTATTGAGTATGCACGTAATATTGCTGGTATTAAAGATGCTAACTCAACTGAGTTTGTTAAAGATTGCTCAAATCCAATCATTGCTTTAATCACGGAATGGAGCGATAAATCAGGTAACGTTGTTCAACGCAGTGAAGATAGTGATTTAGGTGGTACGATGCGATTAGGCTCACAAATTTGTCATTTAGAGCCAGATTCATTAGTATTTGATATGTATAAGAAAGAGTCAATTACTGAGCGCCACCGCCATCGTTACGAGGTAAACAACAATTTATTACCAGAAGTGGTTAAGGCAGGGTTAAAAGTCACTGGTCTTTCAACAGATAGAAAGTTGGTTGAGATCATTGAAATTCCAGACCATCCATGGTTTGTTGCTTGTCAGTTCCACCCTGAATTTACTTCAACACCACGAGATGGGCACCCACTGTTTAGTAGTTTTATAAAAGCTGCCAAAGCATACCAAGAGCAGCAACAAAAATAGTTTTGAATTAATATATATCAATATCTGTCATATAGAGGAAAATAACATGGCAAAAATCGTTAAAGTACATGGTCGTGAAGTCATCGACTCTCGTGGTAACCCAACTGTTGAAGCTGAAGTTCATTTAGAGGGCGGTTTTGTTGGTCTGGCAATCGTTCCATCAGGTGCATCAACAGGTTCTCGTGAAGCGCTAGAACTTCGTGATGGTGACAAATCTCGTTTCTTAGGAAAAGGCGTATTAAAAGCAGTTGAAAACGTAAATGGTCCAATTGCTAAAGCAGTTGTTGGTAAAGATGCGTTAGATCAAGCAGTAATCGACCAAATCATGCTTGATTTAGATGGCACCGATTTTAAATCTAACTTAGGTGCTAACTCAATTCTTGCTGTATCTTTAGCAACAGCTAAAGCAGCAGCAGCCGCTAAAGGTGTTCCGCTTTATCAACACATTGCGGATCTTAATGGCACTCCAGGTCAATACTCAATGCCATTACCTATGATGAACATCATCAATGGCGGTGAGCACGCAGATAACAATATCGACCTTCAAGAATTCATGATTCAACCAGTTGGTGCTAAATCAGTACGTGAAGCAATCCGTATGGGTTCTGAAGTATTCCACAACTTAGCTAAAGTGCTTCACGCTAAAGGCATGAATACTGCTGTTGGTGACGAAGGTGGTTTTGCGCCTAACTTAGGCTCAAATGCTGAAGCTTTAGCTTGCATTAAAGAAGCAGTAGAAAAAGCTGGTTACGTATTAGGTAAAGATATTACTTTAGCGATGGACTGTGCAGCTTCTGAATTCTACAACAAAGAAACTGGTAAATACGTATTAAAAGGTGAAGGAAATAAAGAGTTCACCTCTCAAGAATTCACTCACTATTTAGAAAGCTTAACTGAGCAATATCCAATCGTATCAATTGAAGATGGTTTAGACGAAAGCGATTGGGATGGTTGGGCATACCAAACTAAAGCATTAGGTCACAAAATCCAATTAGTTGGTGACGATCTATTTGTTACTAACACTAAAATCTTCAAACAAGGCATTGAAAAAGGTATCGCTAACTCAATCTTAGTTAAAGTTAACCAAATCGGTACATTAACTGAATCTATTGCTGCAGTTAAGATGGCTAAAGATGCTGGTTATACTGCGGTTATTTCTCACCGTAGTGGTGAAACTGAAGATTCAACAATTGCTGATTTAGCTGTTGGTTTAGCTGCTGGCCAAATCAAAACGGGTTCAATGAGCCGTTCTGATCGTGTTGCTAAATACAACCAATTAATCCGTATTGAAGAAGCTTTAGGTTCAAAAGCACCATTTAACGGTTTAAAAGAAGTTAAGGGTCAATAATTAGTTTTTGATAAACTAAATTATCACTTATAAAAACGGTGACTAGTTCACCGTTTTTTATTTTCATATAATTTAATCCTGCTTAATGTAGGAATAGTTGCACCAACTAAGGTTGTGTTGTACTCTTACCGTTTGATTGTTTATGGCTTTTGAAAAATCAATATGTATTGATTAATAAGCCTCCTTATAATTGATAAAATAACTAACTCGATTTAAAGCTCTACTTATGAATAATATTACGAATATGTCTCAGCCAAAAAGTAAATGGCAACTCTTTAACTGGCTTTATACTGGTAAACTACCGCTAAATGAATTATGGCTTAACTCGACCTATCGTTATAAGTTTTTTTTAAGAACCTTGTTTTTAAGCCCAATAACTTTAAAATGGCTTGATAAATTAAGACAGTACCCGTTACTTGGCTATTACTTTTCGTGTCAAACAAATTTACCGTGTAAATTGCAACGACCTTATTTGGCATCTTGTCTAAGTCAAAAAGCGCGATATGATGCCTTAGTCTATCATTATGATTTTTTAGCAAAACAGCCTGATAGCTTGACTAAAGCATTTTACAACCCGCAATCACCTTTTATACTGGCAGATATGTCGGTTAAAAATGAAACCAATATCCAAATTGCGGTTCAAGCTCGTAACAAATTTGCGAGGGAAGGTGAAATTAGTCTTTATTTTTATGATAGTGATGGAATTGATTTAGCAACATTAACATTTTCCATTATTGAATATCAAGGCAAGCCCACTCTTTTCATTGCAGGATTACAAGGTACTGGCTACTCTGATGCACGCACGCGTGTACAAAAAGCAACTAAAGCATGTTATGGGCTATTTCCTAAGCGCATTGCTGTTGAAGCAGCATTAATCATTGCACGTTATTATCACTTAACACAAATTATTGCTGTAGGGAACAAAACTCACATATACAACAATTGGCGCTATAATAGTCGTCAGGAACGTATTTTGTCTGATTATGATGAATTTTGGTTAACTATTGATGGCAAACAAGATGCTCAAGGTTTATTTTTACTACCCAGCCAAATTCATCGAAAATCAATTGAAGAAATCGCTAGCAAAAAACGTTCAGAATACCGTAACCGTTATATACTGTTAGATCA
This sequence comes from Gilliamella sp. HK2, assembly GCF_001690265.1. Taxonomy (NCBI): domain Bacteria; kingdom Pseudomonadati; phylum Pseudomonadota; class Gammaproteobacteria; order Orbales; family Orbaceae; genus Gilliamella; species Gilliamella sp. HK2. The sequence continues at coordinate 5,737 of NZ_LZGV01000019.1, read as the reverse complement.
ACTTCAAGCCAAAATAGAAGAACAATTAACATCATTAAAATAAATTTGTTATTTTAATGCACTTAAGTACTTCTAAAACGAATACAAATAAATCGCTTGTATTAAATTCACACAAGCGATGTTAAAATCCAATAAACCCATTTTTTATAGTATAAATACAAAAATAAACTGTTAAGGAATATAAAATGTATTTTGGTATTCTTATTGCGCTAGTGCCTTTATGTATAGGCTATTTGATTAAATTAAATGAACCGAATTGGATTACCAAAATTAACCAAACCTTAAGCTGGATGGTTTATTTTATTCTGTTTATTATGGGTAGCGAGCTTGCCTGCTTAGATAATCTTACTGCTAACTTACAAATTATTCTATTTTATACTGGTATTATTTTTCTATGCACATTTGGTGGCAATTTTATCTTTTTGATATTGATTGAGCGGTGTTTTCCTTCGCAAGCTTCAAGTACAGTTCAAACTTATGAATCTCGCTTTAAAATGATCTTAGAGTCATTACGAGTTTGCATTGCGCTAGCTCTTGGTTTTGTTGTGGGGTTATTGCCACTTTTTATTTGGCAATATAGCGAAGATATTACCAAGGTTGTACTCGTTTTTTTATTGCTATTAATTGGAATTCAACTACGTAGCAATAATATTTCACTAAAACAAATTTTGCTCAATAAAGTGGGGATCGTGACAACGATTATAGTTGTCATTAGTGCATTTTTAGGTGGTATTATTGCTGCATTAATATTAGGCCAACCAATACATGTTGGGTTAGCAATGTCATCAGGATTTGGTTGGTATTCGTTATCAGGCATCTTAATGACTGAAGCTCATGGACCAATTATTGGTAGTACTACTTTTCTAAACGACATTTTGCGTGAACTATCTGCTATCATATTAATTCCAACTTTAATAAAACGCTATAAATTTACCGCACTTGGTTTATGTGGCGCCACCTCAATGGATTTCACATTACCCATGTTGCAAAAAGGAGCAGGGGTAACCATAGTGCCTCCAGCAATTGTTCAAGGCTTTTTATTAACATTGATTATGCCAATATTTATGACGCTATTTAATTATGGAATTGCTTAAAAAATCAATATAATAAGCAATATTAACTAACTCTTTTTATAAAAGATATTTTAAAATATTCTCAATAGACCAAGGGGCTTGTAGCCTCTACCTATTTTGTGTAGGAGTGAACCTTTCAATTGCTTAAAATAGTATGATTTTAATACTGCCTTTCAAATAAAATTTGAAGCAAAATAGAATGAAGAGTCAAAATGATAACGATTAATACATTAACGCAAAATAAAAAACTATCCGATCCTGAAGATATAATAGAATTTTTTGATAAGATTTGTGAATGCATACCTTGTGAATCAGAACTACACATAAAACTGGAGCGAAAGCTTTGTTGTCATTAATACTATTTGCCACTGGCAAAGTGATGGTTGGTGTAATCTTTTATGGAATTTTTCTATAGCAAAATATATTGTGCCAGCAATGCAAGCTGTCAATTTATCAGCAATTGCGGAAGCTATTGAACAGGTCGAACAGACCTATCCTATTTCCTATACAGAATGTAAAGACCAAGCAGAATTATTGGGGTTAGCTAATTTTATTGAAAACCCTCGACGAAAGCGCAAATATATATACTCTGAAAGACTATTAGCTATTTCACAAGAACAACGTCAAATTTATTCACAAAATTTTAATACTAAACTGAAAATATTAGATGATTTAGTCACACCTTTATGGGATTATCAAGCGCCAGAACAAGAAATTTGGCAACCTGTCATTGATTTTATAAATCAACATAACACCCATTAAATCTTAAAACATACAGTGTAATTTTTTTATGAATTTTTTAGGTCATGATAAAGTATTTGTCTAGTGATATTGCTTGTAATAGGAAAAATATAATATTAATTTAGGCTGCTGATGATGAATAAAGAGTGGAAACCATTATTTCAAATACAATTGATTCATGTCATTAATAAATTACGAATTCATGGGCTTCATATTGGTGCGCCTGATTCAGTTATTTATGAAATAATGGGAGAGCCAGAGTTGCCTACCACAAAACTAAATAAAAAAACAAAAATATATTGTCATATATATGGTAATGTTACTATTTATTCAGAAAATAACATTGTGATAGCGATAGATATTGATTTGCATGGTGTTAGAAAAAAAGTGGTTGATTTTGGCGAAGTAGCTAACTGGAAACTTAATGATTGGCTGGCATTATCTAAACAAAAAGGCTGGCATGTTAATAACATATATAATGTGATACAGCTTGAGGGAAATGGCATCGTTATCGGTTTATCTCAAGAAGGTAAAGTAGGCGTGGTATCAATTAGATAATACGTATCAATCAAAATATATCATTTGATAAAGGCATGACTGCCACGGAAATTAAACATGCAGAAGAATATTATCAAATTACTTTTCCATCTGAATTAAAATCATTTTTAATGGAAATATTGCCCACTTCGCCCGGTTTTTATTATTGGAATGATTATACGCTTGAAAATCAAAACTACATTCGACAAGCCTTACATGCTCCTATCCATGCGCTTTTATTTGATATTTAATATAATCATTTATGGTTACCAATTATTGGGGAACCGAGACAGAAAAACGAGAAGATAAATTAACAAGAGCGACACAACAATTAGCCCCAGTTTTATCAGTGTAGAACATTGATATTATTTATTATGGCACAAATCTTTAGAACTATTTTGATTTTCAATTTGGTAAAATAAATTGCTCAGATATTGATATTTTCAAATATAGCATCAGCACCTTTTTGATTAGAATTCATTGAATAACATTGCGTATATTTTTATGTGCGCATTTTTATTAAGCACATAGTTAAATTAAACACATAACATTAAGCATGTTATCACAAAAAATAAAGCTGTTGCTGTAGCCAATTTATTTATAGGAAAATTAAGATATGAATATTAGTTTAGTTATTAACGATAAACCCCCTGAATTGGATGAATTTTTAGATCAGGATGAAATGGAGCTATCCTCTTTTGAATTTGCTCTTGTTGAGTTATCTCAATATATTAATGGATTGATACATATCACATTTAAAAATGGGTTAAACGTTACTTTAGATCTGTTTTCTGATTTTTTGATCTGTTTAGATGACATTATTAACTCAATAAATGCGGCCAAATTATCACACACTAAAAAAGAAACAATATGGTTTTGTGAACAAGGATCTGATTTTTATTTATACTATGAAGTGAAAGATGAAACGATCCTTTTATCATATAAACAAGGTAAATCTACTGGAATGCCGAATAAATTACTACCTGATTTTTCTATAGAAGTTGATTCATTAGCATATATTAGAAATTGGGAAAACATTTTTCAGGCGTTAATAATCGTTTTTGAAGAAAAACTTCAAAAGAAAATAGCTATCCCTTTTTGAACATGAATAAATATAAACGTCTTTTCTTTTCTATAAAAAGTTTAAATACAAAAATTGAATCGATAACACAATAAATAATTGAATAAAAATTTGGGAGCCAGATATGGTTAAAACAATACATATTGACGTTGATTTTAATGGGATAATTATTTTTGATTATCCAGGAATACTGACTCTTTTTGGCGGGAAAATAGAGAATGGAAAAAACATTCTTCAAGAATTTACAACCACAGATAAAGGTGATGTTGTGCTTGATGAAGGTATTGCCTTACCTATCATGGGGATTGATGATGGTGGCTATATCGTTCGATTGTTTTTAAATGAAATGCCCAGTAATGATAATAGGCGTGTAATATTCAGTGATAAATATTTTTATCTTAATATCACTGGCGATTTATATATTGCCGATATGGCAACTTTTTGGGAATGGGAAGAATATACTGGTTGGAATAAGGCTAATATTCCCAAAGGTACCTATAAAGTCAACTTAGAAGGAGTGCATTTAGAAAAAGACGGCGATATTCAATATTGTTATGATTTAATTTTAGAAAAAATAAATAAGCTTGGTATAAGAAAAATTGAACCGCGCTCAGATGCTAGACTAAGCAAGTGATTGATAGGAGAATTACTGCGCTAAAACAAGATTTAAGTGTATTAATAATATTATCATTTATGATAAGATAAAAATAAAATTCATAAAAATTAATTAGATATTAATCCATATGTTAAATAGGGGTAACAATATGGACAGCTTAAGTATTGATGTTAAAATTGACTGGACGCCTATACAACAAGGTGGAAAGAAGACAATTCCAATAAATATAAAATATTATGTAATTACTCAGCCAATGAAAGGTAAAAGTGGTGATATATCATCTTGGTCATTAGTGTTAAATGTGCAACGTTGCGAACTATTAGAACCCGACCAAAGAGTTGGCTTTGGAAAAGCCTATTTTTTAGTAGAGGATGCGCCAAGTTTTTTACTCGAAAAAGGATTTACAATGAATATTTATGAAGGTTCTAAGCTAGTTGGCAAAGCTGAAGTGCTTTAACTTATTCAACTTTTAAACAATAAACGACAATATTATTATAAACGACAATGTTACTATAAACGCTAAAATATTTAATATGTTATCTGTATGGCAATGGTTAATAGCGGTCTTTAAATATTCGACTGTTGCCTTTTAATTAAAAATAGAGGGGATATGAATACAAAAGAAATACAAACAAAATACGGTATTATTTACACACGAAATGCATTAATTTTATCTGAGGTTAAATTAGAATGTTATCCATTCACCTTGGTTGTTGATACGTCATTGTCATTGGCAGGTTGCAAACCAGAGATTTTAAATGTTCCTGAAGTTAAAGTGACATTTATGTTTAATGATATTGACCGTTTGTCTATTTATAAAATAGATGAGTATCCCTACGAAAAATATTCAAAATCTAGTTTTGATTTAGTCGATGAAGTTCATAAAGCAGGTAAACAACGCATAATACTTAGCACTTATGATCATATTTTTGATGTAATTGGTAGGTATGAAATCAAATATTATTAATCTATAACATAGCTACAGATAGAAATTTAATTTTTTTGATTAATTAAATGCGATTAAACGAACAAAAATAAATATGAACGAAAATATACTCTACAAATTATTTAAAAAATAAACCCTCTTTATTAGCATATGATGATGAGCTAACACTGATAAGTATTATGATGAAATTACCGATGAGCTGGATAATGAAAAATAAGGATGAATTTCTTAACACATTAAACTAGCTATCTAGCTCACACACATAGGGTTGCGGATTTTTACAACAAAGTAAAAACGATGATTTAATTTTTGATAATTTTTGTCACTGACTAGTTGAAGTAAATAGTAAAACAAACACCTCTGCAATCATTTATATTGATGCTTTTTAACCAAAAAATTAGGATTGGATGAGCTGAGCGAAAATAACAAATGTGAGTAAAAATATCATTTATTAACTTTTTTATCAAGCCAATAGAATAAGCTGGGTGAAAATAAAAAATTCAATAAAATCAATAACTTTTCTGAATGGCTTTTAAGCACTAAAATGACTGATAATAATAAAATCAACATGTTGATTATTAAAGCTAATTAATTTAGCTAATCATTGTGACTATAAGCCAAGCAAAATAAGCGGTATTTTGGTATTATCGTTAATATATAATTTTTACAACTTAATGGCGTGTAATTACTATGGGTAAAGCGCAAGAATTAATAAAACAAGCCGAAAGGCTCGCTTTACTTCC
>NZ_LZGV01000018.1:0-76091 GCF_001690265.1 Gilliamella sp. HK2 | reverse complement strand
AATCGTGAGGCGTAAGGATTACCCGTTACTTAGATAAACTGGCCGAATATCATGGGTATCCATTAAAAATACGGGTCGATAATGGGCCAGAATTTACAGGAAAAACCTTTATAAACTGGGCTAAATTACATGGTATAACCATTGATTATATCCAGCCCGGTAGCCCGTATCAAAATGGCTATATTAAACGATTTAATCGTACCTATCGCACTGAAGTGCTCGATTTATATCTATTTAATAATCTAGAACAAGCAAGAAAGGTAACCGAAGAATGGCTAACCATTTATAACACCGAAAGACCGCATGAGGCACTAAATAACGTGACACCGATTGAGTATAAAACACTAAAACAAGCAGCATGATTTTCTTCGTGAGTTGTGTACTAAGTTTGGGGGATTTACATTCTCCATGTACAAAAAACTAAAACTACACTGGCTCTTCAATCGTAGTGTGGCTCTGTTCTTACTCAGTTTAATTGGATTGATGGGCGTTGCAATGATGATTAATGTAGTAGGTATTCAAATAACCGGCACAATGGACAACTGGCGTAATTGGCTAGCACATCACTCATATTATTTCTTAATTTGGCGAATCGTTTTATACACGCTAGTGATTATGGGCTGGTTGTGGGCTAAAAGGCGTTTGACTGCCCGTGAGTTACGCCACTATCCACAAAGCCATATCGCACTTAAACAGCGCTTTCTACGTATTGAAGTCGCAACCGTGATTGCTTTCATTGTATTAGAGCTGAGCAATGGGATCGGGAGATAGTAACGCGTGATGACACTTTATACCTCCGATTATCTTGAATACTACTTAACCCTGGTTGGTTGGATTGTCAGCAATGGCATTTGGCAAGTACTGGAAGCTTCAGGGCTCTTTGTTTTACCCTTTATCAGTATTATTTTACAAGAATGGCTTAAAGCCAGAGCTGAAGGTGCTGATGAAGGTAACAAAGGGGCACTATCAGCTATCCGCGTTGAAAACCGTATTTGGGTGGCGATAGTGGTGATTTTATTTGCCGGTGTGCCTTTTATTGATATTAACCTAGCCAGTATCAAATACGACAGTAGCCGCTCCGAGCAATGCCAAGTACTAGTTGCCAAGCCTGAAGAGACCAATTGGAGCAATGCGTTTACTTCACTGAATAATCAAACCGCTAAAGTACCGCTATGGTGGTTTTTAATTCATTCCGTTTCCAAGGGCATTACCAGTAGTGCGGTCGCCTCCATCCCGTGTGGTATTGATTTACGGCAAATGCGTATCGACATTGATAATACCCGTATCAATGATCCACTGCTTGCTCAAGAAATCGCTGATTTTACCCATGATTGCTATGGACCGGCACGGGCTAAACTCTTTATGAATAGACCCATCCTCACGGATAAACAAATGAGTGATGTGAACTGGATAGGTTCACACTACTTTTTAGATAATGCAGGCTTTTATGACACTTACCGCTCCCATACACCAAGAACCGCTTGGCCATATAACGCAACTCGTGATGCAGGACTTGCTCAAACCAATGACGGTGGTGGTTATCCAAGTTGCACAACGTGGTGGTCAGATAGCAGTAAAGGATTACGTGCAAAGATTATCAAACAAGTCGAACCCGATTTACTGTCACGTTTTGCTCGTTGGTTGCATTTAAAAAGCCGTGATGAAGTGACCGATGAAGTTGTCAGAGCGATTGCCTCACCAAGACAACAAACCATGAACCAAGGCTCCGTCTACACCGATTATGGTGGCGTGGTAGGTGGCAACATGGATAATCGAGTGGTCGGTGCGCTGGGTGATATTGGGCTTGCGGTTGAGTCATTGTCTTATTTTCCGTCAATGGATGTATTACGGCAAGCCTTACCACTGGTGCTGTCTTTTTTAAAAATGGCATTGGTGATTTGTATTCCACTCGTACTACTCATTGGCCTGTATGACTTAAAAACCGTAGTAACAATAAGCTGTGTTGAGTTCGCGTTATTTTTTGTGGATTTTTGGTTTCAACTGGCCCGTTGGATTGACAGTACGATTTTGGATGCTCTCTATAGTTGGGACTCACCTCATAGCAACTGGAATCCGTTTTTAGGTATCGATAATAGCATGGGCGATATGCTCTTGAATTTCGTGATGGGGGCGATGTTTTTGGTATTACCCGGATTCTGGGTGGCATCTTTAAGTTGGGTTGGTGTACGTGCAGGAAATTTTGTACAAATGTTAACGAATGGAAGTAGTGCAGCAAGTGCAGCGGGCGGTCAAGGAGCTGGAACTTTGATAAAAATAGGAAAGATGGTTGCTACCAAAGGTAAATCAAAATAATGATGAGTAAAATTATTCTTCATCATCTGCGCTACCATCAAGGCGAAAATCGTGTTCATTATAGTATCCAAAACCATCCCACCCATTGCGTAATTCAGGTGTTTTAGGTGGCTTTATGTCAATGTCTATCCCAGCTAATAACAAAGTACCACAGATTAAGGTAACAAAAGCCATCCACATTGGGAACAAGATAAACAGTAAGGAAATAAGAATGAACAGATTAATCACTACAGTGAGTTTTTTAGCAAAAGAAGCTGATAATCCTTTGCGAATCAGGAATTGGCACTCTTTACGTAAAATCCAGCCAACAGACTGCCTTAAACGTCCTAGAACGCCTTGTGGGGCTTTGTGGTTAGTGTTGGTTTTCACAGTAGTCACCTTGCGGTATTGGGCTGATGGTCAAAAAATAACATGAGTAGCGGGTTTTATCAACAAAAAACAACATTAAACCGATAAGAAATTAGATTGATCGTTATCGGCGATCAATGGGGTTTTATTGATCTATATAAACGATTTTTATAAGACTTTATTTTTTGTTAAAAGAGTCTACTACCTATAAAGATGAAAACCGAGAAAACGATGAGGACAAATTAAGATGATCAGTAACACACAGACCAAACGCTATTGTCTCGTTCGGCAAGCAACCCTAAAATTTTTCTTGTTATGTTACGTACTACTGTGGTTTATGGCTAACAGCCATGCCGCCGTATCTGCGGTCACAAGCCATTTTATTATCGGCAGCGCTCCAACATTTAATCCTCAGCTTGAACAAGAAATAGCACAACAACAGTTTAGCTTATTAACGTTCAATTATCAGGGGAAGACTTACGATAATAGTACAATGCAATCTTTCCCTGCGGTTGATCCGCTCTCGACAATTCAAGATTTTATCCAACACGTCACGATAGCTCCGATGGTAATAAATGAGGGGGATGCGCTTGATGTGGATGGTGATGGTGTATTTACGGTTACATTGAACAGTGCGTCATTGACGCTTCGAGATAAAAATAATGAGATAATCGATGTGAGTCATACCTTTTGTGAGCTGGTCGATAAAGCCCCCTTTACCTTGCATCTTAATGCAGCGCTTAATTTAACAACTCGCTATGGTGTTCCTAATACAACCGCTTACAATGTTAGTCAACAGTATCTTATCCCTTTAAAACCCACGCTTTGTTATCTAAAACCGAGTCTGACTTATGGCAGTGGTAACTATGCGGGCGTGACGACTATTTGGAATCCACTGCAAGGGTTTATTTACGATGCAAGTAAAACCCCTTTCCCAACAACGGGGATGGATGGACTGAATTTTGATATTAAAGTACTCGGTGTGGATGTGTTAACGCAAGACATTAACACGATTTATTCTCATTTAGCCAATGTTAGTCTGCAATTAAGTCCGATGGATAGTCAAACGCTCCATGTTAAACTCAGTGGCCCAACGGCGAATAATCCCAAACCGTTTACTGCCAATGTATTTAATATTCTGATTGGCCCAGCCCTAACTTACCGCTTTAAAATCAACCATTGGTTTATTTATAACAACGATCAATTACTGACGTGGGGTAATGCCAATAACTGGTGCAATGGGCTTGGGGGTAATCAACGTTATCAATTACCTGCAATAACACAACTGTCCAATGCGAGCCAGGATGTATCGGGTCAAGCCGGGGTTAGAAACTATACTAGAGCTATTGGACAAGGGTTATTACCTGAATGGGGATCGCTTGTCAGTTATGGTCTCATGACCAGTCATTATATTTGGTCAAGTACCTTGCGACCAAATAGCGGTGGACATTATTACGATACCCACAATGTTATCGGCTCTATTTCTTCACCTGTGCCTGCGTTTCAAGAAATGAATTTGTGCGTTTCTAAATAATTTACGTGGTTTTAAAAGGAAAAGGGAAAAAGATTTTAAGCGATAAAGGGTATTAATAGGTAGTTAAGGGTAAGAGTGCCATTACTGACGTAATGGCCTCTACCTGTGAAAAGGTTAAAAAAAGTAAAAAGGAAAAGGAAAAGAGCAATGTGGTCATGGCTGTTTAAGGGGAAAAAAACGATTGGAACGCACGATAACACTCCCACTATCACAGCGCCTATTGTCAATGATGAGTTTATTATTCCACAAACAGCAGAAAACCTATTATCCAACGTGCGCTGCGACCAATTATTAAAAGCAATTTGGCAGCGCACGTCACTTTCTGATTTACAATTTAAACAACTCTATCTTAACCCCATTGAACGCTATGCCGAACTCGTTCAACAGTTTCCTGCTTCAGAAAGTCACCATCATGCCTATTTAGGTGGAATGCTTGAACATGGGCTTGAAATCATGGCTTATGCATTAAAATTTCGCCAATCCTATTTATTACCTATTGGCTCATCACCTGAAGAGCGCAGTGCCGTAGAAGATTGTTGGACAGCCGGTATCGCTTATGCGGCGCTGCTTCATGATATTGGCAAGATCGCCGTTGATATCCATGTAGAATACCAAGATGGTTCAATCTGGCATCCGTGGCATGGTCCTTTAAAAGCCCCGTATCGATTTCAATACCAAAAAAATCGTGAGTATCGTTTGCACAGTGTTAGTATTGGACTGTTATATCGGCAAATAATCGATACGAAGTTACTTGATTGGTTAGCTGAAAGTCATGAGTTATGGTCACTGTTCACCTACTTTATTGCAGGGCAAATGGAACAAGCAGGCGTATTAGGTGAACTTGTCACCAAAGCAGACCAAGCCTCCGTTGCACAGTCACTAGGTGGGAATACCAACCAAGTGATGAACTCACCTAAACATTCACTGCAACGAAAACTGCTTGATGGGCTACGTTACCTGGTCAAAGAAGAACTTAAACTTAACAACAATGGGCCGAGTGATGGTTGGCTTACCGAAGACGGGTTATGGTTAGTCAGTAAAACCGTGTCTGATAAACTCAGGGCTTACTTATTATCACAAGGTATTGAAGGGATTCCTTCCAAAAATTCGATACTCTTCACCGCACTTCAAGAACACCATATTATTCTAAGTACAAATGAAGATAAAGCCATTTGGAATGCCACCGTCACCAGTCACAGCAATGGTTGGTCGCAACCCTTTACTTTTTTAAAAGTGATGCCTTCACTGATTTGGTTAGATGAAAAGCCACCTGTTTTTGAAGGAACCGTTGTTATCAATCTGTCAAAAGATGACTGTCATGCTGAGCAACAATCTGATGATAACGCGACACAAAAAATGCCATCCCCATTTACAGAACAGAATGTATCCGACACAAACCATAAAGTTGAACCAGTCGTAACACCTAACGATTCACTGCCTGCCGATAGTTTAGAAGCGGTATTCAATTTACTTGAACTGAATGACGAGGATGAGCAACCAGTGTTAGAGGAGATAGCCAGTCAATTGTCTGTCACTGAAATCAACTCAACTGAGTCCAACTTAAACATTGATAGTCATCCAACTAATCTTTTTAATACTTATTCATCAATATTACAAGAGCCTACTGAGCAAAAGAGTACGTTGATTGAATTTACCGATACGGAAAAGCAAATAATGCAACAAATTGATGAAATAATCCCATCGGGCGAACATTTTATTCAGTGGTTAAAAGACGCTATCTTAATGCAAAAACTCATTATCAATGAACCACAAGCTTTAATTCATACCGTGGATGATACCTTGTTTATCATTACACCAGGTATATTTATGCGTTATGTGATGGAATTTCCACAGGTGCAACAGATCGCCAAAGTCGAAAAAATTCCCGCATGGCGATATATGCAAAAAGCCTTTGAAAAGCTTAAATACCACAAACGATTAGAAGATGGCTATAGTATCTGGACGTGTGCGGTTGAAGGCCCCAAAAGTACCAAAAAAGTGCATGGGTATTTATTTGATGATCCGACAATACTTATTCCTGATATTGTTTATAATAATCCTTATTTGAAAATTATTTTAAACAGCCCAACTATATAGTTTTTTCGAATAAAAGAAATTTTCATATTCAACTTTACAATACGGATAGAATATTCTTCATACCATTTTTCTTTCCCATCTCTTTTCCTTGTGAGTGTAATGTATCATGCTTCCATCCCCCAATGAATTCAAGCGTACACCAGCATGAAACAGTAATATCAACACCGTTAGAGTCTCTTAAACTATCTGTACCTTATTTGTTAATACAACAAAAAAGGTACAGTAAAGTGGCTAAATTGTTTATTAAAACAGTCAGAAAAAATTAATTTGACAGTATCACTGTAATTCATGAATTCTTTTTCGCTCATCAACCATTTCGATACGGATATCGAAATTATCCATTAGCGCAACAAAAGAAATTATTCTAATAATATTATCAATATGAGAAACATAAAGGATATTAATCTGAAGTTATTGCGAAAATAACATCATATTTTCATTGAAAAGTTCTTCTATGTAATAACTTGAAATAGAGGTTCCAGAAATGAATTAGTTCACCTTAGTCTGAATGTAGCAATATGGAATCGCATGGTATAAGTAAAAATAATCATATGGAGATATAAATGTTTATTAGACCACTGAAATTAACTCAGCATGTCGATGTACAGGGCCCTGAAAATGCAACAACACTGATTCTTCTGCACTCTCTGGGAACGGATTTGCACCTATGGGATTTGCAAATGCCACGATTAACCGAACGTTATCGGGTAGTCAGGTTGGATATAAGGGGGCATGGGCTAAGTGCGGTTGATGCTTTACCTTTTTCAATAGAAGATCTTGCTAATGATGTTATCGCCGTAATAAATAATCTGAAAATTAATAAGTTTTATGTGGTTGGAGTTTCAATTGGCGGCACGATAGCTCAATGGATTGGTTTCAAATTACCTAAACGAGTACAGGGCATGGTGATTATCGATACTTCTTTGGTGAATGCAGCTCCACCATCTCTGTGGCGAGCAAGGGCTGAAGATGTTTTTCAGCATGGACTTGAGCATCTTGAAATAGGAATCATTAGTAATTGGGTAACGCCGCAATTTATCGACTCCCCCGAGGCTGATGGTCTGAGACAAATGTTGCGGAGAACGACGGTAGAAGCTTTTGCAGGGTGTTCATTAGCTATTGCCGATACCGATCTGACCAATATGCATATTCCTAACGTAAGAGCTGTGGTGGTTAGAGGAGCCGAAGATAAACTAACTCCACAAGATTATGCGCAACGCTTGGCACAAAAACGTAATGCTGAATTACATGTGATACCCGGTGCTTCACATTTACCTAATTTTGAAAAACCTGATGAACTTACTCAGGAAATCATTATGTTTGTTGATAGTGCTCATCCACATTAGAGACAATATGTATAGATAAAGTACCCATGAATGTAGTTAATGAATAAATATGGCGACAGGAGATAATTCTTGTTGCAATAAAGGAGTTAATGATATGAATCGTCGGTTGTTTATTGGTGGCTGTTTGGGTTTTTGTGCAGGGAGTCTTGTAGTTCCCTCTGCGTTAAAATGGTTATATTCTAAAGGTGATGTCATTGAAATGAAACTAAATAATGGCATCGTAACGATGCAATTATTTCCTGACTTCGCACCTAACCATGTGGCAAGAATTAAAGCACTTGTACAATCGAAATTTTATGATGGTATGCCATTTGCTCGTGTAATTGATGGGTTTATGGCACAAACTGGTGAACCGCTTAAAAATACATCTCTCGATCCAAGCATATTAACTAAACTGGCAGCAGAAATTAATCCAATTCCGTTTGAAAGAGGAACTCTCGGCATGGCGAGATCACGAAATCCTCACAGTGCCAGCCATCAGTTTTTTATCACCTTGGCCCGGACCCGATTTTTAGATCAAAATCATACTGTATTTGGCAAAGTGATAAATGGTATGGAATTAGTTGATCAACTACGAAGTGGTGATGCCGAATTCGGAATGGTATCTAACCCAGAAGTTATTAAAAGCATGCGTTTAGTAACATCAAGGATAATATAGCCACACAATTACTAAAATACTTACATATAGGAGAAGTTATTCGATGCCCAGTATTACTATTTATACAACATCAGATCATCACCTAGAAACTTGTGATTTTGCTGATTTTTCTACTTCTTTGACCAAACTTACCAAAGAGATTCTGAAAGCTAAAGATAATAATATCCATATAGCTTATCTGATTGCGGAGGTAGGTTATGGGGAACCAGTATACTTTGAGGCTAAACTTAGACAAGAGGTTTTTCGTAGTGAGCCAGTCATGAATGAATTCTCACGTCAGGTTGATTTGTTAATTAGAGAAAAGTTCGGCGTAATTGCGAGAATTCGTTGCTTTCTTTATGATTCCAGTAATATTTTCGCAAAAAATTAAAAGGTAACTGTATGCACGATAAATTGCCAATGAAGGACCTCGGAGAGGTACTAGTAACAGCTGTAAGTGATGGCTACTTAAAAGTTAATTTTGGAATGCTGGCGAATATTAGTGAGGCAGAGTGTTGTTCCATTCAACAAAAAGCCTGCCAAGATGAACCTAATTCAGTACATATAAACGCCTTTTTAGTTCAACGCAAAGGCAAAAATATCTTAATTGATAGTGGGGCGGGTGGTTTTAAAGGATGGGGAGGAAGGATAGTAAATAATTTGGCTAAACTTGCGGTGAAACCAAGTGATATTGATGCAGTATTACTCACACATGCTCATCCTGATCATATAGGCGGCTTGATCGATTCCTACGGAGAGGCAGTATTTCCAAATGCAGAATTAATAATTAGTCAAGATGAGTATAATTATCTAATAGATGACAAAAAATTTTCATCGTCCAGCGATCGTGTCAAAGGCAATTTTATTTTTGCTCGCAACGTTTTCAAACAGTATCAAGAAAATCTGCGGTTAGTTGATGAAGGTGAGGTACTTGCTGGTATACATGCATTACCATTGAAAGGGCATACACCAGGACATACTGGTTATAAAGTCGAGGGAGAAAATAGTAATTTATTGATTTGGGGTGATATCGTCCACTTTCCACATATCCAGCTTTTAAAACCAAATGTCTCAATTGCTTTTGACTATGATCCTAAATTGGCAGCGGAAACCCGTATTCGTATCCTTGATATGGTCAGTTCTGAACACATTCTTGTTGCTGGAATTCATTTTGGATGTGAAGGTTTTGGTTATATTCAAAAGCTTAAAAGAGGATATGGAATTGTAGTTACAGATTAATTAATGTTTGTTTAAATCATCTTTAATAATTTTGATAGCTATTAATATTTTTTATTTTTATAAGATTCAACATAATTTTATCTCAGAACAATTTAACGATATAAAGATACTATTTGTGGAGGAGTATAATGAGTTCTGCAATAACAAAAAAATAAGAAGTTATGATCTGTACGGTAAAGAAAATACTTTGTCTAGTATACAATCAATAGGAGGCAGTAACTCAATACGACCTAAACTTCCTTCTATCACAGGGAGTAGATTTTGGGCTGCTTTTTTAGTCTTTTTATTTCATGCATCGTTGCCGAGTGACCTTGCTCCGTTTGCCGATCCGACAGTCCAACATATATATACCGTTATTGTAGGAAAGCAGGTTGGTTGGGGGTATCATATTTCTTTATTCTTAGTGGATTTATCATGGTATGGTCAGCAAAAGACGTTGATACCGTCAGTGATTTTTACTCAAGGCGTTTTGCTAAAATTTATCCAACACATTTCTTAACATTAATAGTTGCATTTATTATTGGTGCAATAAGTATTTCTCAGTACAAGTTATGGATAACAAACCTTTTTCTGTTAAATACATGGTTTAATGATGCCCACTACTTTTTTGTTGGAAACAGACCTAGCTGGTCTCTTTGCATCGAAGCGATGTTTTATATGCTTTTCCCATTCCTTTATAAGCTTATGAAGGTAATATCTGAAAAATACGATTTATTTAGCCTGCTGATTGTTACCGTAGCATCATTATTAGTTCAAATATGCATTTATATATGGGTTGAACCAAATAAAATGATGGGAGCTTTCCCTATTTCGCAGAATCATTTTTGGGTCTCGTATATATTTCCGCCGTCACGTATTTTTGAGTTTCTCGCAGGTATGTTTGCTGCACGAATGCTGATCAATGGGCGAGCAATTATTTTGACAAAAACAGCATCATTAACGTTATTAATCTTAGCATATATTGGATCAATGTTTGTTCCATATCAATTTAGTATGAGTGTCGTTTTTATCATTCCAGTTTGCTTATTAATTACTTCATTTGCTGGTGATGATCTTAAATGCAAAAAAACAGTATTTAATTCTCAAACCGCCGTTTGGTTAGGAGAAATTTCTTATGCATTCTATATGGTTCATTTTTTAGTATTGTTTTATTTTTTGAATTTGACGGCGGGACGAAAGTTTAATTTAGTGGAAGGGACAGAACTTATTTTTGTTGCATTAGCGTTATCAATATCCTGTGCCGCATTTTTATACAAATACTTTGAAGTACCTCTGATGAAAATAATTTTGGCAAAGTTCCGAGAAAAAACCTTAGTCAGTATACGAGCACCTTCTTGAAAACGGAATAAATGTTATATTCTGAATTTGGATAATAATATTTGTGAGAGAAAGGGATTGTGTCAATAAGATACTCTCCCATTCCTTTAATATCTGAGCAATGTGAAACGATTAGTGTGTTAAAATATTTTAGTAGCATAGTCTGGGCTAGCATCATGCGTACAGGTCAGTTAATAACCGATATCGCGCAACCGAGGATCTTGGAATATTGATATCATCATATCAGTGAATTTATCAGTATCCAAATAGGGACAATCCACACGGTAGATAAGCTCAATTTTGAAATCATTAAACTTTCTAGCTAACTGATGAATTCTTATCTTGTTCTTAATTTCATTACTGATTGAGCAACGTAAGACCAGCGAGACCCCTTTGCCAGCTGCTATGTTTGAAAACAGAACGGGATAAGATCCACATTCAATCACTCGTTTAGGCGTAATGTTACCTTCATTAAACAGTACACTGAAATTGCGAGTTGATGTGGCACATTTTTTACTACTTAGCAAAAATACTTCCCCGTCTAGACTAGATATATTTGTGATTGGTAAATGATTTTTTTCTGTGACAATAACTAGTTCGCTAGAGAGTAATATGGAACGTGTATGCCGTTCGTTAGAAAACCCTGCTCCAATGATGACTGCATCAAATTCGTTTTTATCAAAAGCATTGAGCAAACTGATCGTGTTGCCTATTGAAATATCGATATTCCAGCCCAACTCATCACCTAAATCAATCAAAGCACTAATTATATATGGGGGTAAGCACTCGATTATTCCAATTCTTATGGTCAACTGACTATCTTTGGAATAGGAAATGTTGTTTTTACAATCATTCGCTAGGTTCAGCATTTTAAGTGCGTATTCATAAAGTATCTTACCCTGTGTAGTAGGTAGACATCCTTCGATTTTTCTATCTAATAGTGTAACATCTAGCTTTTCCTCCAAACTTCGTATTCGATGAGAAATACTTGACTGTACTCGATTTAGGCGTTCTGCGGCTTGGGTAATATTCCCTGTGTCTACGACTGTTACAAACGCAAGAAGTTCATCTAGCTTCATTTTAACTCTCCTTCTAAACATTAAATAAATATTTCAAAAATATTTTTAGTTGTCAGAAGAAGATTTGTCGGATAGTCGCAGCAAAGATAGTACTAGGCTAAGAATAAACCTTCATATCTAACAACTCTATTCCATGAGCTTGTCTCAACGTAATATTATTAGGGTATCAATCTTTTCGATGGACATCACGATTTTATTCACTGGTTTTTTATTATTCTGAGAATTATGATTTTGGCATCAATATCGTTTGTCTATTCTATAACGTAATAGTTACGCAATCAAATAGTTGCATGATAAACCGAATAGACTTTTATACGTTATCTGGTGTTAATTACAGCTAATTATGAAATTTTCTACTCGTTAATAGGATAAAATATGGCGCACAATAAGTTTGATAGAATAATGAACGATCTGGTTGATTATGCCTATGAGCAAACAATTTTTGATAATGATGCGATCCGCATGGCACGTTTTTGTTTGTTTGTTAGATTCGATAGGATGTGCGATAGCTGCCTCTTCTGATGCCGATTGTTTGAGATTGATGAATAGTGTGCAATTCAGCAAAAACAGTCAGGGCATTCCTGTTATAGGTAGACCTCTACGGTTAGGACCTATAGAAGCAGCTTTCCAGATTGGTTCAATGATCCGGTGGCTTGAGTTCAACGATACATGGTTAGCGCAAGAATGGGGTCATCCGTCCGATAACTTAGGCGCTATTTTGGCGGCAGCGGCATGGAGTAGCCTTTCTAACAGAAATAAAACTCAAGTCAAAATGGCAGATGTCTTGAACACGATGATTCGAGCATATGAAATCCAAGGCGTACTGTGTCTGTCGAACTGTTTTAATGAATTAGGAATTGACCATGTTGTGTTAGTCAAGATGGCTTCAGCTATTGCAGCTGCACAAATCATGGGATTATCAAAAAATCAGGCTCTTAGCGCACTATCCAACGTGATTATTGATGGTCATGCACTCAGAACTTACAGACATGCACCAAATGCAGGTACGCGAAAATCATGGGCGGCCGGAGATGCAACTGCACGCGGCTTGCAGTTTGCCCTGTTTGCTCAAACTGAGGAAATGGGATATCCCACAGCTTTAACGGCTCAACGTTGGGGATTTAATGACTCAGTTCTGCATGGGCAATCGCTCAACATAACGCGCAAATTGTCTGATTTCGTCATCAAAAATATTCTGTTCAAAGTCCCCAATCCTGCTGAATATCATGCGCAGACTGCGGTGGAAGCGGCGCTTAAATTGCGAGAAAGAATGATTGCAGCTGGTTATTCTTTAGAAACTATCGAATATGTACGCGTTGAAACGACTCTTCCAGCTATTAAAATTATTGATAAATCAGGTGTTCTCAATAATTCTGCCGATCGCGATCACTGCCTCCAGTATATGATTGCAGTGGGGTTACAAACCGGAAATCTGACGATAAAGGATTTTCAAGAGCCTCTAGCTTCTGATCTTCAAGTGGAAGCATTACGCCAGAAAATCACATGTACTGAGTGCCCCTCTTTCACCGAAAGTTACTACGACCCAGACAGGCGTGCGATCCCAAATGCGCTTTATATAAAATGCAGCGGAATGATGGAAGAGATTTCGGAACTTATTGAATATCCACTTGGTCATATTCGCCGCCGTGAAGAATGTTACGGTGCTCTGCTCACAAAATTCCATCAGAACCTTTCCGATAGTCCACTAAGTGATCGTGTTGATGAACTGGCAGATATACTGACTTCAGATACCAAACTTAACGACATATTTGTTATAGATTTTATGAAAATGTTTTTCTTAGGCTAATCTATTTTTTGATCATTGACATAAGTTAATACTATTAAAGGAGATTGAAGTGAAAAAAGCAATACTAGTTGGTTGCGGTGCAGAGATTGGTGCAAACTTGCTGATTCAAAACGATCCTCAACAAGATAATTTTGTTGTGCAGACCGTGGTAACAAATCCGCCTGCTGTTGATAAACATTATCCAGAACTCCGTCCAATTGATGGCATTGTGGCTCGTTTGGCAATGGCACAACCGGGAATACAGTCACGGATCAACATTATTAATGACAATACGCTGAGAATTGATGATCGTGAAATCAATTTTTTCTTTGATAATCTAGCTAACGTGTGCCCTCCGATAGAAGGTCATTTCGATATTGGATTTATCGCTACCAACAAACAAGATATAGATAATAACAGCCCGGTTGCTCGTAATATGCAGAAGTTGGCCAAAGTTGTGTTAGGAGTTGCTGAAGCAAATAGCCTGAAAAGTATCTACGGCTGTCTTAGTGACCTTACACATGATGATATTAGTACGATACAGAGTAATGTTATCAGTTCAGGCATATACTGTCTAGGTTCCTGCCAAACAAATGGCATGCATGCTTCATTGCGTGTAATGGTAGAGGCTTTGAAGGCTGTCAATGGCAATTCTTCTCAAATTGTGTCGATTGAAACCGATATTGTTCATCCAGACACCCCGAATGGTGTGCTCGGAACACGTTCATTTGAGGGTCGTATGCAAGATGCTCGTGATAATCTGAGACCAAGTTTTTCCCAAATTGCAATGAGTCAAAAAAAAGTCATGCCGTGGGCTCCATTGGTCAATACTGTATCTTTAAGGGCTCCGGTTCATGCACCAGGATATCAGATCAATCGTTTTATCGTAGAAGATAAAGGCACGTTAACCATAAAATTGATAGAAGCAGCTATTGAAAATGTAAGCAAGTATTATCCTCATATTGTGATGGCATCACGTTCGCCATTAGGTGGGCGAGCTTATGCTTATGAGCGTAGATGTTCTACTATTCTTTCTGATGTTAATCATCTACTAATTCTCCGTCCTGCATTTTTAGCTAAGCAAAATCTTAGTGAAATAATCATACAGTCATTTGTTAATAATTCGGTGGGTTATACAGCAGTTGTCCGCGCTGTAGCTCGCAATATTGCCCAAGGACGACCAGTTGCAACTTTTAAGGAGATTGAAAAATGACACGCTCACATACCGTTGATTTTTTAAAGTCAGGCTTTGTAGTCAAGACCGCTATGTCAACTTCTTTTAATAACAAAATAAAGTCTGAGGTTGATCAAATTTGTGAATTATACGCACTTTATCCTGAACTTATGGTTCCTGTTTTACACGAGGGTTTGGCAGATGGACGTCAATTCTATGTTCTCGAAAAGAAAGATTCACTCCCGTTATCAAATATTGTGTTTGATGAGCAAAAACCTTTAGCTACTCGACGTAAAATTGTGTTAAATGCTTTGGAAAATATTCAAAGAGCAATTCGATTGGAAACAGAAGATAAGACCACGCAGACCAACTATATGCAAGATAAGTTACTGGAAGAATGGGAGGCCACAAGATTTGCGCATGATTTATTTAATAAACAAGTTCTGCTTAATGGTGCACGTTTTGGTATTACAGCTAGGGATATTTTTGAAAAAGCATTAGCTTTAGCTGACAGTGAAGATTTCCTTTCTGTTGAAAAAGCTCATTTCAATTTTCATTTTGGCAATGTGCTCTATAACGAAGAATTATCGTTGATTAACTTTATTGATCCTGATATTTCTGTCAGTGGTATAGACCCGCTTTTCGGCTTTTCTCGCTTTGCTTTTTCATTCTGGCATGAGCTGGCAACCGAAGTTGAAGATGCCGTTAAAATGATACCGATGTCAGATGCTATCATGTTTGTACTGGCGAAACAGGATTATGGCAATATTCTCAATGAAATTCCAGAAATAGGAGGTATAACAGGTATGCTTCCGCTGATTGGTGAAAGTATGCGCAATCGATTTTATGTCCTCACAGCTTACTGTTTTCTCAGAAGTATTCGTATCAACGGAAGCAAGCAGGAATGGAAAGCCCCTCGTAATCCGGTAATAGCTAGACCAGAAGAAGTATTGATGCTTGGAATGATGACCTTTCTCGAAAGCGAAAGTTTAGATACAAAAATTCTTTGCGCATAATTTCATTAGAATAAAGGACCTGTGAATATGTCGTTGGTAAGTAGTAGCAGTATTTTTGAGCAAGGTTTTGAAGCACCAAGGCGCTATTTTGCAGCCGCGGCCATTTTGATAGGGGTGCTGATGTCAGCATTAGATGGTTCCATTGTCAATATCGCATTACCCTCCATTGCCCGAACGTTACAAATTGATTCTGCATCTAGTATCTGGATTATCAACGGCTATCAGGTTGCCAGCGCAGCCACGATGCTAATTTGTGCATCGCTTGGCTCGAGGGTTGGTGAAAAGCGTTTTTATACAGCAGGTATGATTTTATTTACGCTCTCCTCCTTAGGTTGTAGCCTTTCTTCAACCTTTGGTGTTCTGGTCACTATGCGGATACTACAAGGAGTTAGTTACGCTGTAATGATTAGCGTTGGGTTGGGGCTGTACAGAGTTATATTTCCACCTTATAAGTTGGGGACGATATTTGGGCTAAATGCGATGGTATTTGCGGTGGGTACAGCTATCGGCCCAGCATTAGGTGGAATTATTATTTCTTATTTATCTTGGCCATGGCTTTTTTATATCAACATTCCACTTGGAGGGGTTGCTTTAATCTTTTCGTTTATCTCATTAGGGAAAGATAATGAAAAAGAAAAAGAAAAAGAAAAAGGCTTTGATTTGGCAGGAGCAATTAGCTCGGCAGGAGCACTAGGCTTGATGGTGATTGCAGTTGATCAAATAGGTAGCTGGGAAAATCATTCGTTGATACTTTGCGCAGTGGCTTCAACGATCTTATTTATCCTATTTATTGCTGTCCAGACTCGTTCAAAGCATCCATTATTACCGCTTGATATATTTTGTTCACGCCGATACACCTTCGCGGTGATATCTTCCCTATCGATGTTTGTTGCTCAAGGAATTGCGTTGGTAAGCTTACCTTTTGTTTTACAACATACTTATAACTATTCTGTGCTAGAGTCTGCTTTTATCTTTTCACCGTGGCCGCTAGCTGTAGCTTGTTGCGCACCTATTGCAGGAAGACTGTCAAACCGTTTGAATCCTACCCATATATCTACTATTGGCGTGATGTTTTTTTGTGTAGGTTTAGGTTCATTAGCTTTGTTACCGGAAGCTGCGACAGTGAGTGATTTCTTGTGGCGAGTGGTCATTTGTGGCGTTGGTTATGGTTTTTTTCTACCACCAAATAATAAGGAAATGTTTAGCAATGTTTCAAAAAATCGAACAGTCACAGCGTCTGGAGTATTATCTACAGCAAGAACGACTGGGCAGTCAATCGGTGCTGCTTTGGTAGCTATGGTAATTGCGCTATTAAATGGATTAATGGGTAGTACCAGCGCAGAATTTGGTGTATATGTTTTTTCTATGGCTTGTGTAATTGCTGCAATATCATCTATTGCTAGTACATTACGTCTACGTTGTTAAAAAAACTCAAGAAGTGGTTAATTGTGTATGTAAATTCCAAAGGTACTATCAAATTAACTTTCTAATACGAGTTTAAATTTGATGACTATTTTTCATTTATAATTTTGGGTAAAACTCGAGTAATAGCGCCCATTAGGTAAATCGACGTGCGACTAAAACTCGAAAGGGTTTAGCTGAGCACAATTGAAATAATCATAGATATTGCTAAATCAAACTAAAAAATAATCATTTAACGATTAACAATTCATCCCACCGAGTGGTATAACGTGGACTCAGTAACTCACGTTTAATCTGCCAAGGGGCCTGTTTTCTAACACCACCTAATTGTACCGTATGTTTACCCATCTTCTGATTGATAGCATCGAGTGTCTGCATCAACCTATCACTTTTTTGCTTTTGTTCTACCTTATTGGATGTTTCAAATAAATCAAACTGCGTATCGGTGTTTTTTGGGCGTAAATCAAGTAACATCACCCCAGCTTTCATAAACAAACCCCCTTTTTTGTAAATAGCCTGTAACCCCTTTTGAGCAGCTTGAATAATCAGCCGTGAATCATCAGTAGACGAGAGGAGAGGCACCACGATAGAGGGATGATATTGCACAACATCCTCACGAAACCGATTGGTTTTTAAAAAAACCAGTACGGCACTGGCAACCGAGTGTTGATGCCTGAGTTTTTCAGCGCCTCGACTGGCGTGTACACGTATGGCTTCCTGTAGGTCAAATAAGTTCCCCGTTAACTGACCAAAACTACGCGAAGTCATGATATTTTGTTTTGGTGTTGATAAATCATCTAGCTCGATACACGAAGTGCCTTGTAGTTCTAACACCGTGCGCTCAAGCACCACGGAAAACTGCTGCCTAATTTGTTTGGTATTCGCTTGGCGTAAATCCCATGCAGTATGAATACCTAGCACTTGTAGTTTCTCCGCAATACGCCGTCCAACACCCCATACGTCACCCACCGGAAACTGCTTTAATGCTTCAATCAACAAATCACTGTCATTGGCTAAATAACAGACACCTTGATAAGCAGCTTGTTTTTTAGCAATATGATTCGCCACTTTAGCTAAAGTGCGAGTAGAAGCAATACCAATACTGACGGGTATGCCCGTGTCACGTTTCACCATCGCTCGGATGTGCTGACAATGCGTTGTAACATCCGAAAACCCATCTAATGTAATAAAGGCCTCATCAATCGAATAAGGCTCTACATCTGCCGTGTAGTCTCGCACGGTATTAAATACACGTCGACTCATATCACCATACAGCTCGTAATTAGAGCTTAACAACGTCACTTGCTTACGAATAGCCGGTAGAATCTTAAAGGCTGGTATCCCCATTGGCACCAAGGGTTTTAACTCATTCGAACGGGCTATCACACAGCCATCATTATTGGATAAAATACCAATTGGTTTGCCTTCAAGCTTGGGATTAAATACCCGCTCACAAGACGCATAAAAATTATTACAATCCACTAACCCAATCACGAATGACCACGCCCACGTAATGAATGGATGGTATGAATCACTATACCCCAAATATGCAATTCTTTACCGGCTAAAGCAATAGGCGGGTACTGCTCATTCCCTGACAATAGATAATATTGTCCTTGGATCAAGCCTAAACACTTACAAGTTAACTCACCATCAATGGCCGCAATGACCACATCATCAACCTGTGGGGTTAAAGAACGATCAACAATCAGTAGATCACCACTAAAAATACCGTAATCCACCATTGAATCACCCATTGCTTTAATGTAATAGGTCGCGCTAGGGTGTTTGACTAAATGCTCAGTTAAATCGAGTTTAGCCTCTAAATAATCATCCGCCGGCGAGGGGAAACCTGCTCTAACAGGCGTATCCACCAGCGGTAAATGATTTATTGAAGAAGTATCAACACGGCCAAGCACAATACAACCGGATTTGTGCAAGAAAACGCTCCTAAAAACAAAAGTAAAGAATATCACCACTGTTATTTTAATTATCGTGGTAAAAAACGAATATGGATAAATATACAGTATAAACTGCGAATTTCAATAGATTTTAGTGTAAAAAAATAGAAATAGTACACAAAATAAGTTAAAGGAATCGAGCTTCGCTAACACATCAATGCACTACTTTTCGTTAATGAAATCAATCATCCTTTGCAGTGGGTGGACTTAATATCATCGCCAATTCTCTTTGTTTTTCACTCAAAACATAAAGCAATAACTCACTTTGAATGGGATGTTGCGTATTTAAGGCCGCGTGAGTGATATCTACACACTCCTTGATAAGTAAAACTGAACGAATAACCTCAACATTAGGCATAATGAAAGCTCATAGTTTTCTTTTTGTTATAACAAACTATGACGTGATATAAAAATCGTTTAAACAGATCAATAAAAATACGATTGATCTGTTTTATCGATCGAAATAAAAAAAGGAGCTCTAAAAGCTCCACTGCGAATGAATTATTTATTATTTATTTTATCTAGCGCTTCTTGTTCCCATTTATCAAGTAAATCAGCCCATTCTTGCATCATTTCACGGCGAGGCTCAATATATTGAGCATGATTATAAGTGGCTCTGACCTTGTTAGTGTCAGAATGGGATAACTGAGCTTCGATAAAATCTTTATCATATTTAAGATCATTTAATGCAGTTGAAATAGTGTGCCTGATTCCGTGAGTACATAATCGTCGTTTAAACCCAATGTTTTTTAATGCTTGATTGAGTGTATTCTCACTCATGGCCTCAAGAGGGTTTGTTCGATTAGCGATTAAATATCGTTGTCCTCTCATGTGATAAGACAGGAGTTCCTTCACAATTTCCAACGCTTGACGTGATAAAGGCACAATATAATCAGGAACCCGATTATCCACCTTTTCAATAACTTGTTGTAACTGTTTGACATCCGATGCCGGAATACGCCACAGCGCATTTTTTAAATCAAATTGCCAGGCTTCAGAAAAACGAAGCTCACCTGTTCTGACTCCCGTTAGTAATAATAGTCGTAATCCCAAGACAGTTAAACGACTGCCTTGATAGGTTGACAACTTAACAAGTAATTCAGGGATTTCGCTAACGTCGATAAACGGGTAGCGATTGTTACGGCGATAAGGTAAGGATGCAATATCCAAATCGGCTGCTGGATTAATTTCTAATCCTTCAGTGACAACGGCATAACGAAAAATTTCATCAAGCCAACTTCTTATTTTTTCGGCGACAGATAATGCACCTCGTTTTTCTACCTTACGAATAATGCACAATAAATCGTTTCTTGTGACTTTATGTATGGATTTATCTTTTAAGACTGGAAAAATGTCATTGGTAAACGCACGACGAATTTGAATTTCGGTGCTGCCACGTCCGTTATTCTTTTTATCTTTAGATGGTTTTGCGTTTAATTTCTTCATTTTAAACTCAAGCCAATGCTGTGCAAATTGAGCAAAAGTGCATTTTGGCTCTTCATCAAGCACTTCATCTACGGGATCAATAGTAGGATTTTCTTTTAAGCGAGGATCGATGCCGCTTAACAATTTAAAGTTGGCTTGCTCACACAAATAGCGGGCTTGCTTAATATCCACAGTAGGATAGGTGCCAAACGACATTCGGGTCTGTTTACCATTCCAAGAAAAACGAAATAGCCAATATTTAGAACCATTGGGATGAATATTTAGAAATAACTCATTGCCGTCTTTAAGAGTGTATTCCTTTGCTTTAGATTTTGATGCATTAATTTTATAGTCAGTGAGTACAGCCATGATAAATTCCTTATGTTATTGATGAACGTAAGGATAGCTAGTCAATATTTAGACGAACTGTTCAAAAAATACATTATCACAATAACATAATTTTTGGACTAGTCAAAAAAACTCATTCCGTTTTTGGACTGATTTTTGGACTAAATTCTCTTGGATGACTCTGGATTATTCTGTTCTATACTGGAAAGTAAAACCGTTAAATCACTTGCAAACTCTAAGCTTTGCGGACTTTAACGGACTGTACTGGATGTTATATTGGAGCGGGAAACGAGGTTCGAACTCGCGACCCCGACCTTGGCAAGGTCGTGCTCTACCAACTGAGCTATTCCCGCATAAGAAGTGTTTGTTTAATGGTGCCCGGGGCGAGACTTGAACTCGCACGGCCAAAAAGGCCGAGGGATTTTAAATCCCTTGTGTCTACCGATTTCACCACCCGGGCTCAAAACAGGTTACTTAAGAGTAACTGCGTTTTGAATGCTGTGCATTTTACCCATCTGAAATTTGGCGTCAACAAAAATATTAAAATTATTGTCTAACTGCTCAATGTTTGTCATGTTTTGTGGCTTTATTGTTCTATTTCACTAAAAATTAGAAAAGTATGGTTGTTTGTTTAGCGATAAAAGCTAATAGTGTAAAAAAACAAATGCAATTTAAACACTAAAATTTAAACACTAAAAGAAGAACCGCAACCACAAGTTGTTGTTGCATTAGGATTATCAACCACAAAACGAGAACCTTGTAATCCTTCAACATAATCAATGGTGCCACCAACTAAATATTGTAAACTCATGGGATCGATAACTAACGATACACCATTTTTTTCGATAGCTAGGTCATCTTCATTCACTTTTTCATCAAAGGTAAAACCGTACTGAAACCCACTACATCCACCACCAGTTATATATACGCGTAATTTTAGATTTGGGTTTTCTTCTTCTGTGACGAGTGATTTAACTTTATTAGCTGCCGCATCGGTAAAGTTAATCGGTAAAGCATCGCTCATATTCTTCTCCTAATATATTGATCTTTGTATTATATACTGTTGCCAAATAAAAATACAAAATAGAAAACTTCTATTAAATAAATTTTTAATAGCTAACTTGAATTTATTTTGATTTTATGAATAAATACAGCAAATTTTTATAGAGAGATTATTCCGGTTATGCTAAACACATTTAAATCAGAAAAGCTTTATCATCAAGCATTATCCGTTATGCCTGGCGGCGTGAATTCCCCTGTTCGTGCTTTTAATGGTGTGGGTGGCACCCCCTTATTTATTGAGCGAGCAAACGGCGCATACATTTATGATGTGGACGATAAGGCCTATATCGATTATGTAGGTTCTTGGGGGCCAATGATCCTTGGGCATAACGATCCCGATGTTGCCAATGCAGTAATTAATGCAGTGCGTAACGGTTTAAGTTATGGAGCACCGACCGAAATAGAAACCAAAGTTGCTAATTTAGTGACACAATTAATGCCTTCAATTGAAATGGTGCGGATGGTGAATTCAGGCACTGAAGCAACCATGAGTGCTATTCGTGTAGCGCGTGGTTTTACTGGCCGAGATAAGATTATTAAGTTTGAAGGTTGTTATCATGGTCATGCTGATTATTTGTTAGTTAAAGCGGGCTCTGGTGCTCTGACTTTCGGTCATCCAACCTCTCCAGGTGTGCCTAATGATTTTGTTAAACATACATTAGTTTGTGATTATAACAATTTAGAATCAGTCAAAAAACAATTTGAACAATATCCCAATGATATCGCCGCTATTATCATTGAGCCTGTTGCAGGTAACATGAACTGTATCCCAGCCAAAAAAGAATTTTTACATGGATTACGTGCACTTTGTGATGAATATGGCGCTTTATTAATTATTGATGAAGTGATGACAGGTTTTAGAGTCGCACTGGGTGGTGCTCAAGATTATTATGATGTTGTTCCTGATTTAACTTGTTTAGGAAAAATTATTGGTGGTGGTATGCCTGTTGGAGCATTTGGTGGTCGTGCTGATATTATGAGGCAATTAGCACCAACTGGGCCAATATACCAAGCAGGCACCCTTTCTGGTAATCCTGTTGCGATGGCGGCAGGATACACTACATTAACTAAATTAATGGAAGTTGGCATCTATCAAGAGTTAGCAGAAAAAACCGCACAGCTCGCTAACGGTTTATTATCAGTAGCCCAAAAGCATAACGTACCGTTAGTCGTAAATTATGCTGGTGCAATGTTTGGTTTATTTTTTACAACTGCTTCTGAAGTAAGCTGTTATCAAGATGTCATGCAATGCGATGTTGAATTATTCAAAAAATTCTATCATCATATGCTAACTGAAGGTGTTTACTTTGCACCATCAGCTTTCGAAGCGGGTTTTATGTCACTTAAGCACACAGACAAAGAGATCAATCACACCATTGATGCAGCAAGTCGTTTTTTTAGTAAATTAATTTAAAAGTATGACACTGTTTTATATACCCAAAGAGAACATTAAACGATTAAAATAGGTAATAATTATATGGTTAATCCACTTAAAGAAGGCGTAAAAGCACCTCAATTTTCGTTACCTGACCAAGATGGAGAGCAAATAAGCTTAAAAGATTTTAAAGGTCAACGAGTTTTAATTTATTTTTATCCTAAAGCGATGACGCCAGGTTGCACAGTGCAAGCTTGTAATTTGCGCGATTGTTCTGATGAGTTAAAAAACTATAATGTGGCGGTTCTGGGTATCAGTACCGATAAGCCAGAAAAGTTATCTCGATTTGTTGAAAAGGAATTGTTAAATTTTACGTTGCTATCTGATGAAAACCATGAAGTTGCCCAAGCATTTGGTACTTGGGGCGAAAAAGAGTTTATGGGTAAAACCTATGATGGAATTCATCGCATTAGCTTTTTAATAAGTAAAGATGGAATAATCGAGAAAGTATTTGATGATTTTAAGACGACTAACCACCATGAAGTGGTTTTAGATTATCTTAAAAATCACAGCAAATAACTTTGGTTAAAAGCAGATTAATAACTAATCTGCTTTTAATTCACTATTGGCATTATTCAATTCATCCAGTTTTGGCCAAGCATTGATGATTGCTTTAACCAATGTTGCCAAAGGTATTGCAAAAAATATTCCCCAAAAGCCCCACAAGCCACCAAACACAATCACCGCCAAAATAATAACGAGTGGATGTAAGTTAAGCTTTTCGGAAAATAAACAAGGAACTAATAAGTTACCATCTAATGCTTGAATCAAAATATAGAAGCATAGCAAATAGCTAAATTCAGTAGTCAATCCCCATTGGAACAGCGCAATTAATACAACAGGAATACTTGAAATAATAATACCAACATAAGGCACTAATACAGATAATCCAACAAGTACAGCTAATAATAGTCCATAATCTAAACCAAAGTACCAAAAAGGAATATAAACACACACGGTCAATATAATAATATGCAAAACATTACCAACAATATAATTGGATATTTGCATATCCATTTCCGCTGCAACTTGGTTTAAAATTGTACGATTTTTAGGTAGAATTTTTGAGCAATACCCCCAAATTTTGGCTTTGTCTTTTAATAAAAAAAACATCATTATTGGCACTAATACCGCATTAATCGTAATCGAAACTAGTCCAAATAAGGACACAATAGAAAATTGTAATAACGAATTACCAGTTTGCACAACTTTGTTAGTAACACCTTGGATAATCGAATCAAATAAACCAACATCGATTAATTCTGGATAGTGCTCTGGCAATGTAGTAATGAAATTGTTAGCAAAATTTAGCATGTTCGGAATATTAGTGATTAAGCTAATACTTTGCTGCCAAATTAATGGTAATAGAATCATAAAGCCAACTAAAACAATCATTAAAAAAAGCAACAATACCATCACAACAGCCAGCGTTCTTGGTATGTTTTTTTTATGCAAAAAGTTAATTGGTCTATCAAGTAAATATGACAGTACAATAGCAATCAAAACAGGCAGAAGAATTTTATTAAAAAAATAGATGATAATAAATAAGCCAACAATCACAGCCATTAACGACACGACATGCGGATCGCTAAAACGTTTTTTATACCAATCTATAAACATTTTTAACATCAAACTCTCCTTTTGCTAAATTTTGGGAATAATAAACTTAAGTTAATTATTTTTTAAAACCACCTAATATACCACGGGTGATCTGTTTACCGATTTGATTGACGACTTGCCTAGTTGTACTTTTGACTATTTTCTGAGCCACACCATCATGTTGCCCACCTTTTGGACCTTGCTTGCCAAAAAGAAGTGTACTAAAAAAATCAATCAACCCACCATGATTTTGTTTATTGCTTACCTCTTCTGTTTTGGTCTCGTTACTATTTGTATTTTGGCTAGACAGGCTATCTAACGAAAATCCATTTTTCAATAATTCATAAGCAGATTGACGATCCAGCATTTGCGCATATTTATTATAAAGATGAGATTGATGAACAATTAATGATAACTTATCTGGCGCCATTGCCCCCATTTTTGAACCTGGGGCAATAATATAGCCACGTTCAACTATGCTTGGACGACCTTTTTCGTCTAGAAATGAAATAAGCGCTTCACCAACACCTAATTCCATTATTGCTTTTTCCGTATCAAAACTTGGATTGGCACGCATGGTTTGAGCAGCTATTTTAACGGCTTTTTGGTCTTTCGGTGTAAATGCACGTAAAGCATGTTGTACACGATTGCCTAATTGCCCCAAGATTGTGTCAGGAATATCACTCGGGTTCTGAGAAGCAAAATAAATTCCGACTCCTTTAGATCGAATTAAGCGCACAACTTGTTCTATTTTTTCTAGTAATGCTGGTGAAATATCATTGAAAAGTAAATGTGCTTCATCAAAAAAGAAGACAAGTTTTGGTTTATCAAGATCCCCTACTTCTGGCAAATGCTCAAAAAGCGCTGACAATAACCATAATAAAAAGACAGAATATAATTTGGGTGAGCTATATAATTTTTCAGCCGATAAAATATTAATAATGCCACGACCTTGAGCGTTAACTTGTATTAAATCTTGAATATCTAGCATTGGTTCGCCAAGAAAAAACTCAGCGCCTTGTTGTTCTAGTGTTAATAAGCTACGTTGGATTGCTCCAATTGATGATAGCGAAATATTGCCATATTGCGTAGTAAATTGTTTAGCATTATCACCTACAAATTGAATTAATGCTCGAAGATCTTTAAAATCAATTAATAATAGTCCGTTATCATCAGCAATTTTAAATATCAGTTGTAACACACCTGATTGAACATTATTTAAGTCGAGTAATCGACCAAGTAGAATCGGCCCTATATCTGACACGGTACTACGAACGGGAATGCCCTTTTCAGCAAACACATCCCATAATTCAATTGGTGATGCGTCTGGTTGCCAATTATCAACCTCAATGCTGGCTAAACGAGCCTGTAGTTTTTCAGATAGTATGCCCTTTTCGCCAATCCCCGTTAAATCACCTTTAACATCAGCAAGAAAAACTGGCACACCTATTTTTGAAAAACCTTCAGCCATTTTTTGTAATGTTACTGTTTTACCCGTGCCTGTTGCACCAGTAATTAAACCATGACGATTAGCCAATGCAGCAATAACAGATAAATCTTTGCCATGGCTTTTGGCAATTACAATCGACTCACTCATGCGGTACCCCTTTAGTAACTTTATGATTAAATTTGTGATTTAATTTATAATTCAAACTGTTTTATTATAAATAACAAAACAATGTAGCCATTTGTGCAATTTTTCTATTAATCCAACCAATAATATTGTATTCTGAATTAGCAATAGCTGCTATTGTTATTATTCTATCCAACCTATTATAAGGAGGCATTATGTTTCCAGAATACCGAGAAATCATTTCTAAATTAAAAAATACTGATTTACGTTTTCAAAAATTATTCGATCAACATAATGAGTTAGATCAAAAAATTAAAAATATTGAGTCTGGCATTATTGTCAATACGGCCGAAACTATAGAGGCATTAAAAAAGCAAAAACTTAAAATTAAAGACGAAATTTATGAAATTTTAAGAAAAGCGTCTGATACTCATTTAAACTTATAATTGAGCACAGTTCATCACGAATTGAAAAAATAGACTTTTATTACATTAAAAGATTAAATAAAAACCCCAATTGTTTGGGGGTTTTTTATTATATGTAAACTTAATTCATTGCACTAATTATTTAGCTTGTAATTGCTGCTGTGTCTTTTTTTGTTTTCGGCTTTTAATTAACATTATTAAATTTTTATGTGGTGTTTTCATAGATTATTTCCTTTTAATTATAATTATAGGGCTAATAAAGTAGTTTTTAATACGATTTTATTATATGAGTTTTAAAATCGCTAAGCGATGTTAACATCGCCTAGCTGTTTCTAACAATTAGAACCACTGACCAAAACGTTTGATATAAATACGTTTCATCAATTGTGCAACACAGCAATAGCTAAACAAGGTTGCTAAAAGCCATGGAAAGTATGACCACGGTAATGGCTGTAACCCAATTAATCCACCCAATGGAGAAAACGGGATATAAATACCCACAGCCATAATTAGCAATGTCATCACAATCACAGGAAATGCAGCTGTGCTTTGCACAAATGGAATTTTTTGTGTTCTCAGCATGTGCACAACCAAAGTTTGTGACAACAACCCTTCAATAAACCAGCCTGAATGAAATAGTGATTGCGCTTCAACACTGTTAGCACTAAAAACAAACCACATTAGTGCATAGGTTGTAATATCAAAAATAGATGATGTTGGTCCAATCCAAATCATAAAACGTTTAATATTTAGCGCATCCCATTTACGCGGTTTTTGTAAAAACTCATCATCCATTTTGTCCCATGGTAATGAGAGTTGTGAAATATCATACAGCAAGTTTTGAATTAGTAAATGTATTGCTAGCATAGGTAAAAATGGTAAAAACGCACTAGCAACTAATACTGAAAAAATATTGCCAAAATTCGAGCTCGCTGTCATGTTTAAATACTTCATGATATTGCCGAAGGTTTCACGTCCACATATTACACCTTCTTCTAATACCATTAAGCTTTTTTCAAGCAGGATGATATCTGCGGATTCTTTGGCAATATCCGTTGCGGTATCAACCGAAATGCCAACATCCGCATCACGTAATGCTGGTGCATCATTAATACCATCACCTAAAAAGCCAACGGTATGTCCGTTTTCTTGCAATAATCGAATAATTCTTGATTTTTGCAATGGCGTTAATTTAGCAAAAATAGTATGTTGCTCGATTTGTATTTTCAGTTCCGCATCGTCCATTTTTTCAACTTCAGTGCCTAGCAACGGAACACCTGGCTCTAAACCGACTTCGCGACACACTTTAATGGTGATAATTTCGTTATCGCCTGTTAAAACCTTAACTCCCACACCATGTTCACTTAATGCCGAAATGGCTTCAAGTGCACTTTCTTTTGGTGGATCTAAAAAGGTTAAAAAACCACGAATTGCTAATGCGGTTTCGTCTTGTACTGTGTATTGCGCTTTTGTATCGCTAGCGGGAATATCCTTAACACCCACAGCTAAAACTCTAAACCCCTCTTTGTTATAATCATGAGCTAAGGCAATTAACGCTTGTTTGCGGTTATCATCTAATGGTAAATATTCACCATTTTCATAAACATAACTGGCTATAGATAACATTTCTTCAACTGCGCCTTTACAAATCATTAAATGGTTATCACCACCATTTTGTACAACAACTGATAAACGGCGACGCACAAAATCAAACGGTAATTCATCAATTTTTTTATATAAACCGACCCCAACCCTTTTCATATTGGTCTTTTCTTCAGTAAAACGAATGATCGCTTTGTCCATCAAGTTTTTCATACCGCTTTGATAATAGCTGTTAAGCCAAGCAAGTTCTAAAACCGATGAATCAACTTGACCATTGATATCAAGATGATGTTCTAAAATGATTTTATCTTGTGTTAAAGTGCCAGTTTTATCGGTACATAAAATATCCATTGCGCCAAAATTTTGAATGGCATTTAACCGTTTAACAACCACTTTGCGCTTTGCCATGCCAACGGCACCTTTTGCTAGATTGGCACTCACAATCATTGGTAACATTTCAGGCGTTAAGCCAACAGCTACAGCTAAAGCAAAAAGTGCAGCATCACCCCAATCATTTTTTGAAAAACCATTAATAAAAAAGACGATTGGCACCATAATTAACATAAATCGAATAAGTAACCAGCTAACACTATTAACCCCTCGATCAAACGAGGTTTCAGCACGAGATCCTACAATCGATTTTGCTAATGATCCAAAATGTGTATCAGCACCAGTCGCAACGACAATAGCCGTCGCAGTGCCACTTACGACATTAGTTCCCATAAAACAGATGTTATTTACATCAAGTAAATTATCTTTACTAATATTGGATGCTTCAATATTATCAGTTGTTTTTTGCGTAACAGCACCTAATGTATCGTACTTTTCAACAGGAATTGATTCACCCGTTAAAACAGCTTGGCTAACAAATAAATCTCGCGACTCAATCAATCGAATATCTGCTGGGATCATGTCACCAGCAGATAAATAAACAATATCACCGGGAACAATTTCACTTAATGGAATTTCAATGCGTTCTGGGCTTATATCTTTATGCGCACGGCGCAACACGGTCGCTGTTGTGCGAATCATTGACTTTAACGCTTCAGCAGCTTTGTTTGATCTAAATTCTTGCCAAAAACGTAATAATCCACTTAGTGACACCATTGTTAGAATAATAATAATCCCTGTTAAATCCGTTTCTTCGCCATTTTGCAAAGGCAACCAGAAATCAGTCACAAAACTAACAGAGGCCAACGCTAATAATACAAATATAAATGGGTTATTAAATGCCATTAATAATTGCACTAAAATTGAGGGAGCTTTTTCTCGTGCGACTTCATTTTTACCATATTTTTCAATTCTTGATTTTGCATTTTCTTGCGTTAAACCTGAAAGGCTCGATTGAAATTTAGATAAAATACTATCGAGGCTACTTTGAGCTTCATTGATAGCTTTGATATCTACACTATTTTGTGTTTTATGTTGTGATGTATTTTTTGTCATCTTACGTACCTATATTCATAATTTTGGCAAAAGCATGCCAACT
Source organism: Gilliamella sp. HK2 (assembly GCF_001690265.1). NCBI lineage: Bacteria > Pseudomonadati > Pseudomonadota > Gammaproteobacteria > Orbales > Orbaceae > Gilliamella > Gilliamella sp. HK2. Next base: position 45,864 of record NZ_LZGV01000018.1, on the reverse strand, counting down.
CATTGTTACCAAGTAACGATAAGTAATTGAATTTTTTGATAAGCTAAAATTTAGTGCATAACAAAATTAGCCCATAAGCTATTTTTGCAGCTAACTTGCGCTGCTAATTTGTACAGCCAATGCTGAGCATTAAATTAGCCAATAGAATTAATTAAGAATTTAGATACAACTCGGTGGTTCTAAGTGTTTTTCTGAAAGGTGTAAAACACGCAGTATTAAGCCTTGCGCGCATTGATGTTTTGAATTTGTGTGATAGCGTGTAAAAAAATGCATATCGTTCACCGTTACCGTTTTATCAATTTCGGTTTGTGAACTGAAAAAATGATGATTCAGACAGGTTCATTAACCGATAATGATGTGTTTAAATTTATCGCCCCTCATTTTGGGGTGATCCGATTGAGTGTCCATATTTCTCCTGTAAATTGAACTCTACACTTTGTATTTCAACTTTTCTTTACTCTTATTTTTAACTTATGTAATAGCTAAAAAGAAAGAAAAGCTTAAAAGGCGGGGGAATTTATACGCCTTTAGCAAACAGATGTCAACCCATAAAATAGCAAAAGGACGGCATTTACTAAAAAACAACACTTATGGGCTTTTTTATTTACATTATGATATAGAATCGATACCGCTCTTATCCAATATAAGTTACAATCACACTACGATAAATTAACGAGAATATGTTAAATGAACCCTTCTGAATTACTTTATGCTAACTGGTTCAATTTGGTAATTATCTTTGTTCTGTCTTTGGTTGCATTTATCTACAAAAAACGAACTAAAAATGAAAATTTTGATAATATCATTAAGTATGCCGATATTTTAGAAAAAGTACCTCACTCAAAATATCAAATGGATTATTTAAATAACATCAAAAAGAAACTTATTTGGGAAAAAGTCTGCTTTTATAAATCAGGCAGTATCAACAAAGAAAATATTGCTATTTCATTAATTAATGCTGATGCCCATAATCTAATTAAACTCACCCAATTAGATTTATTAACGCAATATTTTAAAATCGAAAAAACACACATTACACCACTTAAACCATATTTAATTACAGAAGTGTTATTTAGTGGCATTGCCTTTGTGTTGGCATTTATTATACTGCTGGCTAACATTATTACTATGCTAAGCTCACCTTGGGTAATTGATATCATTATTGCTACTTTGACAGTCTTTATCATTGTGACCGCGCTGTTTCTTTTTGCTGTAGATCCCATAAAACGATTCAAAACCTACCTTTTTATTCTAAAAGACAACGCTTTTTTACAAAGAGCAAACGATGAGCTGGCGAAAATAATTGAAGATAAAAATTTCTAATTAAATGATTAATAACACTTTTATTATCAACTTGATAAACATTTCTATCCCTTTTTCTATTTTTATAAAATAATTAACCCAATTGCTAGCACTTTTTATATTTAAGGTAAATAATCGAAAAAAGACAAAGGCTAATAAGCAATAATACCGGTTCGACAAAAAACGATGCTTATTAACTAAAAAATGCCTGTGACATAGCGCCAAGTAAACTTGTTAAAAAACAACAAAAAGCAGTCAGAAAAGCCATTGATTTTATTGAAGTTTTTTCAAACACTCTTTTTGCTAATTATTTATAACATTTTGTTTTTTAACAATGAAAATAGGGTGAATGGATATTTTTTAGAAATATAAAAACTACGCTAACTCTCTTTTTCTTCTTGGTTCCAATAGATTTTTCGTCCAAATCCCAATAAATTACTGGTCATCTTTACACGTTGTAACTGTAATGACCAAATTGGTGCTTTTATTATTCTAGCAAACGGAAATGCTTGATAATATTGTGCATAAGCGTGCTTGGCCTGTTCTTTTTGTAATTGTATTGCTTGAGCTTGAAATTGGATGCCTTGAATTTGGGCAACCGTTTTAGGTGTCACACTAATTGTGCCTGCAACTTGTGGGCAAGTTAACATGGCTTTAGCATGTTCAGTTTTTAATTCGGAAAGGAGATACAAGCACATTACACGTTCATCAAAGACATAAAAGGCATTACATGCCCATGGTTTGTTGTCTGGCAAGATGACGTGAAGCGATAATACATGATGCTTTTTGATGAATTTAATAATTCTAGGATCCGTTTGCATATTTTCTGGACTCGATTGACGTTATTCAGGTTTAACGTTAAGGTGCAGATCTTCACCCCAACGAGGTAGCGATGGAACGTCCATGCCAAACAAATCAAGCGCCCTAGCTACACTGTGGGTGATCATGTCATCAATACTACTAATATGCTGATAAAGTGCTGGCACGGGTGGAAATATCACGCCCCCCATTAATGTGACTAATTCCATATTTTTAATATGCCCCAAATGAAGTGGTGTTTCTCTAATCATTAAGACTAACCGACGTCGCTCTTTTAATACGACATCAGCAGCACGAGTCAGTAAATTATCTGACAAGCTATTAGCAATCGCCGATAATGAACGCATTGAGCAAGGAGCAACTAGCATGCCGATTGTTTTATAAGAGCCACTAGCAATTGCAGCACCAATATTGTTAATGGAATGCACTTTATCTGCAAGTGCTTCAATTTGTTTTATATTCATGTTAGGAACTTCGTATGCACTTGTTATTTGTGCTGCTTTAGAAATAACAAGATGAGTTTCGATGTCCATTGGTTTTAATAGCTCTAACGCTTTTATTCCATAAGCAATTCCTGTTGCACCACTAATGCCAATTATTATTCGACGCGTTGTCATGTCTATTCCTGTATTAATATCCAATTGCGATAAAATCATTAATTTAAACAGTCAACTTATAACATTATACTGCTCATAACAAGCGATATTAAAGCCAGCTATCAAGGAAGTGACTATACCCTATATATGCGTAGCGAATCAAGTAGACAGCAGGTTATTCTTAGCTTTATTGATACATTGATAATAAATAAATTAAGAAGCGGAGGTTAAGTTATTAAGCGGTTATTGATGGCTACCAACATCAGATTTTGGCAGCCATTTTTAGTGATTTATTCTTTAGCCATGGGTTCATTAACAACTTTGGTTTGTTGGTTACCTTGAATAGCCTCGATTTTTTTTGCATATTTTGTTACATCATCTTTATTCGATAATAAACTATAAGTTAAGGTAAATTCTGCACTTTGTCCTGGCTCAAGTTGTCGAACACGTTTTTGTTCACGCTCAATAGTTACAGGATAAGCAAAGCTAGTACCTGGCTCTAAACCGGTGACATAACCTTGCTTCAGTGTGTCGGTGTTTTTCCACAACGAAAGGACAGGCAACTGTTTAATATTATAAGCAATACCAGCGGCTTTATCGCCAGCTTTGTTAGTTACCATTACTTGAGTTTGACCGTTGCTATCAGCGAAAGGATACACATTAAATACCATTTCATCAAAGCCTTTTGTTGGTCCTAAATAAGTTTGCCATGTGTTTAAACCATTTTTAGCATAATCGTTAAATGGTGAGATTTCTTTTACTGGCGCAACAAACTGTGCGCCTTCTTCAAGAATTGGCGTACCAAAATTGCTATGGTAGATAATTTGGTAATCGCGTGCATAATCACTTTTATTAGTCACCACATCATGCACGGTAAACTCCCTACTTCCTGGTACATAGCTAAGTGATGCCCACGTTTCTAGGTGACTTTTTTTGAACGTATTTTCTTTGATTAAACCTTTCACTGTAATAGTGTATGGTGCTTTATCAGCAATATCCACCATTAATTTAGATACCGGCGTGTTTTGTGCACGACCATGGAGTGTATACATCATACCATCAGCTTGCGTCGCATGACCTGTCCACTCAAAACCACAGCGCACCATCATTTCGTTAAAACCATCTAGCCAACCTATGCCTCCACGACTTTCTAAATTGATATATTTGGGGTGAACAATTTCATTTACTGGCGAATCCCAGCCCATACGAACACCATCACCAACAACCGACAAAATACCTAATCCTCGAGTTGGGCTTAATTTAATCGTGAAGTTATCACTAGAAATAGTTAAAACTTCAGTACCATCTTGTTTACCACCTTTAAGCACGGTATTTTCAATAGTAAACGTTTTACCTTTTACACCTAAAGCTTGACTTGAAATCGACCAATTCCCTTTAGCAAGGCCGTTTTCATTATCAGTCAATACAAATTCTTTCGCATTGGCATGATAACTAGCCAAACTAAGTAGCACTGCTAATGAAACAATTTTGATTTTCATGGTAAGACCTCATCGTTAATAAGTTAATACTGAATCGTTTCAGTCAATATGACATAAAAACCGAAGAAGCAATAAAAGAAAATGGCAAAAATGAGAGGTCATTCACACTTTTTTAGCATCAAATAAATCAACCTATAAACGTAATTTATTGACTTAAAATCAGTGTGAAATGTTTAGAATATCAGTTTTTAGGCCTAATTTGCCCAACCTTCCAGTGTTTTCGGCACACTGAATGGTATTCGCTATCACCCAGATGAATGGAATTGCCAAATTTAACAATTTGACCATCTTGCCCTTCTAATAAAATCATGGTGGCTTTTTTTCCACACCAGCATACGGTTTTAAGCTCTCTAAAATTGTCGGCAATTTCAAGTAGCGTTTTAGATCCTTCAAACAGATGCCCCATATAATCGGTTTTAATACCAAAGAACATAATTGGGACGCTATATTCATCACACACATCAGAGAGCTTCCAGATGGTGTTGCGCGATAAAAACTGACTTTCATCAATCAATATGCAGGCATATTGATTTTGTTTGATATGCTCAATGATGGCATCAACAGTTGTGTCATCAAGCAGTAATGCTTTTTTGCGTAATCCTAAGCGAGAGACAATTTCGACAGCCGAATCACGTGTATCAACCGATGACTTAAGTAGTAATGTTTGCATATTATTACTTAAGTAGTTGTGATCAATTTGTAGTAGTTCGGTAGATTTTCCGGCATTCATTACGCCATATATATAATAGATCTTAGACAAAATAACGCTCTCAAAATAAAAACAATGAATAAAAATAATGAATAAAAGCTGTGATGTAGGTAATAAAAAAGGTAAGTTAAATAACCTACCTTTTTTAACTTTAAGAAATAATTATTTTGCTTTACCTTGGTTTGCAACAGCCGCTTGTTTTGCAGCGATTTCATCAGCATTACCGAGATAATAGTGTTTAATGACTTTCATATTGTCATCAAATTCATACACTAACGGCACCCCAGTTGGGATGTTAAGCTCAATGATATCATCATCACTGATGTTGTCTAAATGTTTTACTAGTGCACGCAGTGAATTACCGTGAGCGGCAATAATAACACGCTCACCTTTAGCTACGCGTGGCGCAATTGTTGATTCCCAATAAGGAAGTACACGTTTAATAGTCAATGCTAAACTTTCCGTTAATGGTAATTCTGCTTCAGGTAAGTTGCTGTAGCGTGAATCATGTCCAGGAAAACGTTCATCTGATTTTTCAAGTGCAGGAGGGGTAATAGCAAAACCACGACGCCATAATTTTACTTGCTCATCGCCATATTTTGCTGCGGTTTCTGCTTTGTTTAAACCTTGTAATGCACCATAATGGCGTTCATTTAATTTCCAACTTTTTTCAACGGGTAACCATGCTTGATCAACTTCGTCTAGAACGTGCCATAATGTGTGAATAGCGCGTTTTAATACTGAAGTGTAAGCATAATCAAATGTGAAACCTTCTTTTTTTAGTAATTTACCCGCTTCAGCAGCTTCTTTATTGCCTTTATCAGATAAATCAACGTCAGTCCAACCACAAAAACGGTTCTCTTGGTTCCAAACACTTTCTCCATGTCGAATTAACACTAATTTTTTTACAGCCATGAGTATAACTCCTTTATTACGTATAATTAAATTTTAAGTGTATTTGGTTTATAGGCAGGTGGTATATGCAACCATGCCTGCCTATTTGTTTTGAATTAAAATGCTTAATTCAAAACATTTATTTTTTTGGTAAGTATTTTAACGGATCAACTGATTGCGCTTTATATCGAATTTCAAAGTGTAACCTAACTGACGAAGTGCCCGTAGCCCCCATTGTAGCAATTTGTTCACCTGCACGCACCGCTTGCTGTTCTTTTACTAATATAGATTGATTGTGCGCATACGCTGTTAAGTAATCATCATTATGTTTAATAATAATTAAATTACCATAACCAGGTAATGAATTGCCCGAATACACAACACGCCCATCAGCCGCTGCCATGACTTTAGCCCCAACTGAGCTTGATATATCAATACCTTTACTTATATTTGAGAATTTTTCAACAATCTTACCCCGTGCTGGCCATTGCCATGAAATATTAGCCACATTCACTTTTGAGGTACGGGTTGGTATAATGTCAGAAGAACTATCTAACGGCTCAGTGATAGTTTCCGTTTTTTCGATTGTCGTTGGTTGTTGATTTTTATCTGTTGTAGTAATCGAAGTCGTTGTTGTTTTAGTGATCGTTGGTCTGGTTTTGGCTTGCCCCATTGCGATAGTAGTATTATTGCTATTAACTTTATTCGATGTTGCTGGGTGTGTAGTGGTTTTTTGGGTTACGACAACAGTGCCACCACTAACATCTAGCACTTGCCCAACATTAACGGCAAAGGGTTCTTTGATATTATTTTTAGCCGCTAGTGAACGGTAATCGTTACCTGTTACCCACGCAATATAAAACAATGTATCCCCACGTTTTACAGTATAAGTATCGCCTTGATATCCACCTTTAGGTATTTCGTCATAATTACGGTTATAAACAATACGCTCGTTGCTAATTACCGTATCATTACTGTTAGCACTTATAGAATGAGTGTCGTTAGCGGTATTTGTATTGGACGTTGTCGTTTGTCTTGATGAAGGTGTAGAAGAGGCTCTACCACCCGTTGAAATATTCGCAGGTGGTTTGGTGTAAACAGAAGACGTTGATGATCCACCTGCTCCCGAAATATCTTCAATTTCGGCTTGCTCGGTTTGAGTACAAGCAACCGCTAACAAACTTAAGCAACTTAATGTCAGTATTTTTTTCAAAGCAACACCTTTCATTCTAGAATTTCATTTTTAGTTATTTTATGCAAAATACTATTTTCAGCACATATGGGGATATTTGCACATTTTAACGTTTTTATAGTAAAAAGCTATTATATTGATTACTTATTAAGTAAATCAATAATTTTATTTAGTTCTTTATGATTTTAGCTAATATTTAGCTTGTCAGCATATCATTTTCATAAAAATAACGATGCATACTCAAATCAATTGAACCTGATACTATTCACTTTTAATTTAGGTTAACCACTTTATCAACTAAGACTGCACACGCAAATTGTTGCCATAAGCAAATTCTAGTCATAAGCAAGTTATTTTAAGTTATATTCGCTAACTAATTTACTCAGACTAGTCGAATTTATTTTGAAAGTAATGAGTATATACAATAAAATGAGGGTTCGTACAGTATCTTTACCATCTTTCTATAAAAATTTAATGTGATTAAAAATAATGACTTTATATATTGTTGCTACCCCCATCGGAAATTTAGATGATATTACGTTTAGAGCGATCGATACACTTAAAAGCGTCGATCTGATTGCGGCTGAAGATACGCGTCATAGTGGCTTACTTTTACAACATTTGGGAATTAAAGCGAAGCTGTTTGCTTTGCATGATCATAATGAACAAGAAAAATCCAATATACTTATCGAGAAACTCAAATCAGGGTTATCCATTGCGTTGATTTCTGATGCAGGTACACCATTAATTAACGATCCAGGATATCATTTGGTTAAAGCATGTCACGAAAATGGCATTAAAGTCGTACCAATTCCTGGCGCTTGCGCTGCGATAACAGCTCTATGTGCTTCAGGATTACCGTCAGATAAGTTTATTTATGAAGGTTTTTTACCCGCTAAAACTAAAGCACGCCAAGATTACCTTACCCATTTATTAGACGAACCACGCACAATCATCTTTTATGAATCGACTCATCGCTTATTAGACACGCTTAATGATATGCAAACTATTTGGGGTGCTGATAAGCCAATTATTTTGGCTAAAGAGCTAACCAAAACGTGGGAAACTATTGTCAGTTTTAAGGTTAATGAGTTGATAAATTGGTTAAATGAAGATCCTGCCCGCCAAAAAGGTGAATTTGTGTTAATCGTGCAAGGCCATACAAAATCAGAGGAAGATATTGATCCAAAGGCGATTGGTACTCTTAAACTATTGCAAAAAGAACTGCCATTAAAAAAAGCAGCAGCTATTACCGCTGAAATATATGGACTTAAAAAGAATCAACTTTACCAAATCGGTTTGAATACAGAACAATAACTAAATGACTAAGTGGGTGGGTTATGGCCAGTATACAGCAAATATTAACTTGGTAATAAACTAAGCTTGGTAATAAACTAAGCTTGGTAATAAACAATAAATAGTAACTGTTAATTTGTTTAATTCCTCGTGGATTTATCGCTAAGAACATTGGCATAAATAGCACAATTTAGTATATAATCTCCCCTTATTTTTAAGACATTTATGATAAAAGGTAACAAACAATATGGGATTTAAATGTGGTATCGTCGGACTACCTAATGTGGGTAAGTCAACGCTTTTTAACGCACTAACTAAAGCTGGCATTGAAGCGGCTAACTTTCCGTTTTGTACTATCGAGCCAAACACTGGGGTTGTGCCGATGCCCGATCCACGTTTAGATGAACTGGCAAAAATTGTAAAACCACAACGTACATTGCCAACTACTATGGAATTTGTTGATATTGCAGGTTTAGTTAAAGGTGCGTCGAAAGGTGAAGGTTTAGGTAATCAATTTTTAGCTAATATTCGTGAAACTGAAGCCATTGGCCATGTTGTACGTTGTTTTGAAAATGATAATATCATTCACGTCGCTGGCAAGATCGATCCGGCTGAAGATATCGAGATTATTAATACTGAACTTGCCCTATCCGATCTTGAAGCTTGCGAACGTGCAATAACGCGCCTACAAAAACGTGCCAAAGGTGGCGATAAAGAGGCCAAATTTGAATTAGAAATCCTTGAAAAATGCTTACCACATTTAGAGCAAGGTAAAAAATTGTTGCAACTTGATTTAAGTAAAGAAGAGCTTGATGCAATTAAATACCTAAGCTTTTTAACCCTAAAACCAACCATGTATATCGCTAATGTGAATGAAGATGGTTTTGAAAACAATCCTTATTTAGATAAAGTCAAAGCCATTGCTGAACAAGAAAAGGCCATAGTTGTACCTGTATGTGCCGCAATTGAAGCCGAGCTTGCTGAGCTTGATGATGCTGATCGTGACGAATTTATGCAAGATTTAGGGTTAACAGAACCTGGTCTAAACCGCGTGATTCGTGCAGGATATAGTTTGCTTAATTTACAAACGTACTTTACAGCAGGTGTTAAGGAGGTTCGAGCATGGACAATTTCAGTTGGCGATACAGCGCCACAAGCAGCAGGTAAAATTCATACTGATTTTGAAAAAGGGTTTATTCGCGCTCAAACTATCGCTTTTGAAGATTTTATTAAATACGGCGGTGAACAAGGTGCAAAAGAAGCAGGCAAAATGCGCGCTGAGGGTAAAGATTATGTCGTGCAAGATGGCGATATTATGAACTTCTTATTTAATGTATAGCTAATGATTTGACGTCGCCTTTTGGCGACGTTGTTATATTAGCAATCATAAAGATCAATTCAATCTTGATAAAAAAGTGATTTTTACTAAAACAGATACATTTCCTGAAATTTCTTAGCAAGATCAAATAATAGCTTCATAAACATAAGGAAGGCACACTTTTATGTTACTCACATTTCAACAAGCCAAACAGCAAATGCTTCAACGCGCATCAGCCATAAAATCACTCAATTGCGAAAAAGTTTCTTTGTTAGATGCATTAGGACGTATCACTGCAAAGCCGGTAATGTCGCCGATTAATGTGCCAAGCTTTAATAACTCAGCGATGGATGGGTATGCCGTTAGATTATCCGATGTTAATCAATCTAAATTATTACCTATAGCGGGCATTATTTTAGCTGGCGATGATATAAGTAATCTTAATTGGCCACAAGGTACTTGTTTACGTATTATGACTGGAGCACCCGTACCTAATGATGCTGATGCCGTAGTGATGCAAGAACAGACCGAAAAATCGGAGCTAGGTATCACTTTTTTAAATGAGGTAAAAGTTGGCGATAATATCCGCCGTATGGGCGAAGATATAAAAAAAGACACTGCCGTTGTGAGTAAAGGAGAAAAATTAACCATCCCTATACTATCAACCCTTGCGACATTAGGCATTAGTGAAGTTTTGGTTTTTAAAAAACTGAAAGTAGCTATCTTATCAACAGGTAATGAATTAACGCCAATTGGTGAGCCTTTAGCTGGTAATAGTGCTATTTATGATAGTAACCGTTTCACGCTAAAATTATTATTAACTGAGCTTAACTGTGACATTGTCGATCTTGGTATCATTTCTGATGACCCTGCTCAAATCAAACAAGCGTTGATAGCCGCATCGAACCAAGCTGATTTAGTCATCACCAGCGGTGGCGTTTCTGTGGGCGATGCAGATTATACTAAAGTGGCTTTAGAAGCGCTTGGCAAAATCAGCTTTTGGAAAATTGCGATGAAACCTGGCAAGCCTTTTGCCTTTGGCAACATTGGCGAGGCGCTATTTTGTGGTTTGCCCGGCAATCCAGTTTCAACCTTAGTGACTTTTTATCAATTAGTACAACCACTAATTTTAGCGCTTTCAGGGGTTGAAGCACCAGCCATTGATTTAACCTTTAAAGTAAGCACTGCAACCAATCTTAAAAAGAGCCTTGGTAGAGTAGACTTTCAACGTGGTATGTTACAAATAAATGCACAAGGTGAGTTAGAAGTTAGCACAACAGGTCAGCAAGGATCGCATATGACACAATCATTTAAGCAAGCTAATTGTTTTATTGTGCTTGAACAGGATCGTGGTAATGTCAGCAAAGGGGAGCAGGTAACGGTTGAGCTGTTTAATCGTTTACTAAAGTAAGCGTGGTTTAAATACCCATTTGCATTATTTACCATAATAGTCATGCACATTTATTATGTGTATGATTTAGTTGTGTAAATAGGTGGTATGTAACATTATGAACATATCGTTATATTGGTTTATTACTATATAACGGTATAACCCGCTGGCAGATAATAAGTTGAGATATAATTAAAATAGTGCAACTAATATCGCGCCTACGGCAATCATAGCAACCCCTACACCAGCTAATAGCGAAACCTTTTCACCGAATAAAATAGCAGCAAATACAACAGCAAAAACTACGCTTAACTTGTCAATTGGCGCAACTTGCGATACTTTGCCCTCTTTAATCGCCATAAAATAAAATAGCCAAGATAGCGCACCGGCAATGCCACTTAGTGCAATAATAAATAACGCCTTTTTATCATTAAAAAACGTGTTGATAAGGCTTAGTTTACCTTGAACAGCAACCACCCCAACTAAAAAAATAGCCATGACAATAGCACGAATTGCAGTTGCTGTGTTTGCATCAAGGTACTGTAAACCGATTTTTCCTAAAATAGCTACGCATGCCGCAGTAATAGCGGAAAGTAGCGCATAAATAAGCCACGCACTCATATTAGTATTTATCGATTTTAAATAGGTATTGTTGATTGTTGGAATTCGTTTCACATTGTTGTGATTTACTCATCACCCCACGACAATCTTCTAAAACACCGTGAGCTTTTGACCAATGATAAGTTTTACCTTCGTCGTTTTTACCTCCACATCCAACTAATGCCAAGCTAAACATCAAACAAGACAAACCAATAACCATAGCTTTCATTTCATTCTCCTTTTTTGGGCAAACGCATTAAATATTTAACAGCATTGCTGTTTTTTTATGGGAATTATTTTAATTCAGAATGAATGTGATTAATAGCTAAAGTACCACCTATTTTTAATAGATTAAAGTGGCGGTTTGCTTTATATTCATTTAATAACTGGCACGGTTCATCTAATGGCTCGTCAGCTAATTCAAATGCTCCCCAATGAATAGCTATGGCTGAATGGCATTGTAATTCATCGTACAGTTGCACAGCTTGCTTGGGGTCAATATGCTGTGATTTCATATACCAACGTGGCGCATAAGCACCAATAGGTATTAATGCCAAATCAATTGAAGGAAAACGCCTAGCAATCTCTTTTAATTCAACACAATAGCTAGTATCCCCCATAAAATAGACTGTTTTTGTTTGATTAGCAATCTTAGATTGGATCATCCAACCACACCATAATGCTTTATTCACATCAAACAATCCTCGATTGCTCCAGTGTACAGCTGGGGTAGCAGAAAAAGTAAGCCCATCAATAGTTTTACACCCCCACCAATCTAATTCAATAGTGTTCTTAGCCCCCCACTTTAGTAATGTTTTTTTTAAACCAAGCGGAACCATAATGACAACATGAGGGAAACGAGCCAATAATTGCTGAATACTTTTATAATCAAGATGATCATAATGGTTATGTGAAATAACAATAAAATCAATCTGTGGCAATTGTTCAATATCTAAAGCTGGCGGTGTTCGCCGTTTAGGTCCTATGAATTGCGAAGGTGAAGCCCGCTTAGAAAAGATAGGATCAGTTAAAATCATCTTACCATTTAAAAGAATCAATGTTGTTGAGTGACCAATCCACCAAACTCTATCATCAGGTAAACTGAGATTGATTGGCTCAAACCATGTTTGGTTAAAAGTATGATAACCTACTTTAGGTGGTAACACTTTACGCTTAAAACGCCAACGTAAAAACTCGCCAATTTTAATTTTAAAAGATGCATCATGTTTAAACCCTTTAGCAGTATGATGTTTTTTTTGAGTCGTTAAATCTTGTTTTTGATCATCCATCCTGATAGCCTTCTTTGACAATCAATTTAGTTTAGTAATTTGCTGTACGTTCAATAATTACAGCAACATTCCGAGCATTTGCTATTGCTGTTGGTTTAGATACTTTAACTTTCAACCAATTAACAGAAAATTGTTTAATAATCATTTCAGCGACTCGCTCTGCTACACATTCAATCAGCTCAAATTTCGAAGATTGAATAAAGTGTGTTATCGTTTGGCTAACCTCAAAATAGTCTAAACAAAGCGATACATTATCGCTTTCGCCAGCAGGTTTATTATCCCATGCCATTTCAAGATCAAGAACTAGCTTCTGCTTAATGGTCTTTTCCCAATCATAGACGCCGATGGTTGTTAGAACAGTTAATCCTTCAATCAGTACCCTATCTTTGCTGTATGTATTCATACCCGATTCCAAATGCCTAATTACATTAAATAGAGATTACCGAATCTTGTTAAATTACGCTATAATTTATTTTAAATAATACTAAATATCCGTAATTATGACTCGAATTTTTCAACCTTTTATTATTGAGCAAAATAGCCTTATTACCTTGGATGATAATGCGTTTAACCACCTCATTCGTGTATTACGAATGAAGGTCGGTGAAAAAATTATCTTATTTGATGGATCTAATCATATTACCCCTGCGATTATTCATGAAGTCAATAAAAAATCGGTTACAGTCAAAACAGCTTCGTCCATTTTAGATAATCGCGAATCGCCATTAGAGATCCATTTGGGGCAAGTGATATCACGCGGCGAAAAAATGGAATTTACTATTCAGAAATCGGTTGAGTTAGGTATCAGTAGTATAACGCCACTACTTTCTGAACGTTGTGGGGTTAAGCTCGATACCGAAAGATTAGATAAAAAAACACAACAGTGGCAAAAAATTGTGATTTCCGCTTGTGAACAGTGTGGACGCAATATAATTCCTGAAATCAAACCTGTCATGAAATTAGAAAACTGGTGTGCAAGTTTAACGGAAGGATTAAGACTCAATTTACATCCTAAAGCTAAACACGGCATAAAACAATTAGCTAATGAGCATAAAAAAATTTATTTATTGATTGGGCCAGAAGGTGGATTGTCTGGCAATGAAATTAGCATGACGCATAACTATCATTTTACAGATATTTTACTCGGACCAAGAGTGTTACGAACAGAAACCGCTGCGCTCACAGCGCTTACCGCATTACAAGTGCACTTAGGCGATCTTGGATAAACACGGCAAAATGTAGCCGATAAGTAATGATTACTTTGCAACTGGCTTAGTAACGAGTATGATAACAGCAAGCATTATTTTGGGTGTTGCCATTAAGCCTTGACAAAGCGCTTTAGGTAATACCTATATTTTAATATAAAAACCCAATTAAGTAGATAAAATCAGTAAGGAGTCATTATGATAAAACTGGGCATTGTAATGGACCCAATTAGTCATATCAAAATAAAAAAAGACACCAGTTTTGCCATGTTACTTGAGGCACAAAAGCGAGGGTATCAACTTTTTTATATGGAAATGAATGATCTCTTCTTACGCAATGGTGAAGCTTATGCAACAACACGGACATTAACTGTTTGTAATGATGATCACCATTGGTTCGATATGAACAATGAACAAACCATACCCTTAAGTGATCTTGATGTCATATTAATGCGTAAAGATCCCCCATTTGATACCGAATTTATTTATGCAACCTATATTCTAGAGCGTGCTGAGGCAAAAGGCGTATTAGTAGTAAATAAGCCTAAAAGTTTACGTGATTGTAACGAAAAATTGTTTACTGCATGGTTTGCAAAATTTACGCCTGAAACATTGGTTACTCGTCAAACTCAACAGATTAAATCCTTTTATCAAGAGCATAACGATATCATTTTAAAGCCACTTGACGGTATGGGTGGAGCGTCAATTTTTAGAATTAAAGCTGGTGATCCCAATGTGTCGGTTATCATTGAAACCTTAACTGAGCACAACTCACGTTACTGTATGGCTCAAACTTACATACCAGCGATAACAGACGGGGATAAACGTGTTTTGGTTGTCGATGGTGAGCCTGTACCCTATTGTTTAGCAAGAATTCCACAAAAAGGGGAAACTCGAGGTAACCTTGCCGCAGGTGGGCACGGAGAAGTAAGAGCATTAAGTGAAAGTGATTGGCATATTGCCAAAAGTATTGCCCCAACGTTAAAAGAAAAAGGCTTACTATTTGTTGGTTTAGATATTATTGGCGATAAGCTAACTGAAATTAACGTAACAAGTCCCACTTGTGTTCGTGAAATTGAGGCAAAAAACCCAAATCTTTCCATTACAGGTATGTTAATGGATGCCATTGAACGTCGATTAAATAAGTAGAGCAAAAAAATGATCAGAGAATATAAAACAGCAGATTTAGATAAAGTCATGGCTATATGGCTAGAAGGTAATGAACAAGCACATCGTTTTATTGATCCTCAATTTTTCAAACAAAATTATGAATTAGTAAAAATGCTCATTCCTATGTCGACATTATATGTTCAAGATCTTGATGGAGTAAAAGGTTTTATTGGCATAACTGAAAACTATATTTCAGGTTTATTTGTTGATGAGGCTTTTCGCCGACAAGGGACAGGTAAAGCACTCGTTGAAAAAGCAAAACAACGCCATAATGAACTGCTAGTGCATGTTTATAAAAAAAATACCGCAGCGATTGATTTTTTTCTTTCTCAGGATTTTAATATTGTATCAGAATCAATCAACGAAGAAACCGGAGAGCCTGAGCTATTAATGCGCTGTAATGTTGAGCATAAAGTTAAAATTGGTAAATGCGCGTTATAAACTATTAAAAATGTGAACATATGAATTTAAAAAATCATTTTATCATCGCTATGCCAACGATAAGCGATTCAACATTTAGTCGCTCGGTTATCTACATTTGTGAGCATAACCGCGATGGTGCTATGGGTATCACCATTAATAAACCGATATTAGAACTTAATGTATCAACAGTACTGACACGTTTAGATATAACAGCAAGCAAAAATTGTGCTGAACTGGAACAGCCCGTTTTCGCTGGTGGTCCTATTGCTGAAGAACAAGGGTTTATTTTGCACACACCACAGCAAGGTTTTTCATCAAGCATACAAATTTCTGACGATGTGATGATTACAACATCGCTTGATTTATTAAAAACTATCGGTTCTCCTGAACAACCAAAAGATATATTGCTCGCATTAGGTTATACCAGCTGGCAATCGCTACAACTCGAAGAAGAAGTAGCACGAAACAATTGGTTAGTTGCTGATACAGATCCTAAAATTATTTTTGAGATTGCCATCAATGAACGGTGGCAAAAAGCAGCAGAATCTCTTGGTATTAATATGAATACCATTTCACACCAAATGGGAAATGCATAACCAATGGCAACGATTATCGCATTTGATTTTGGCACAGCAAGTATTGGTGCGGCTATTGGCCAAGATATCACTAAAACAGCTAGCCCTTTATGCTCATTTAAGGCACGCGATGGCATTCCTAACTGGCAAACAATCGAAAAGGTCTTAAACGAGTGGAAACCCGATTTTTTAGTAGTCGGATTGCCTTTAAATATGGATGGCACAGAGCAACCACTCACTGCCCGAGCACGCAAATTTGCTAACCGTTTACATGGTATGTTTGGTTATCAAGTCCATTTACAAGATGAACGATTATCAACCGTTGAAGCTAAATCACATATTTTTGCTTCTCGCGGTTATCGAGCACTTGAAAAAGGTCATGTAGATGCGACTTCCGCAATCATTATTTTAGAAAGTTGGTTTGAAAACAATTAATTATTTTAATTAATCAATTCTTTTACCTAATAATAGATCGCCAACCAATATCATCCTTGCTAAAATAAACAGCAATTTTTTATTGGAAGGAACTTGCCGTGTCAAATAACAACTCTCTTAGTTATAAAGATGCTGGTGTCGATATTGATGCCGGCAATGAACTTGTTAATCGCATCAAATCGGTTGTAAAAGAGACCAAGCGCCCCGAAGTTATGGGGGGATTGGGTGGTTTTGGCGCGTTATGTGCTATTCCACAAAAATACAAAGAACCAATTTTAGTATCGGGCACGGATGGTGTGGGCACCAAATTACGCCTGGCAATGGATTTAAACCGCCATGAATCAATTGGTATTGATTTAGTGGCAATGTGCGTTAATGACCTGATTGTGCAAGGTGCAGAACCTTTATTCTTTCTTGATTATTATGCCACAGGTAAACTTAATGTCGATGTTGCAGCAACAGTAGTCACAGGCATTGCCGAAGGCTGTAAACAATCAGGATGTGCTTTAGTTGGCGGCGAAACTGCCGAAATGCCAGGCATGTATCAGGGAAATGACTACGATTTAGCGGGATTTTGTGTTGGTGTAGTTGAAAAATCAGCTATGATAGACGGTAGCAAGGTGCAAGATGGCGATGCATTAATCGCATTAGCTTCAAGCGGTGCTCATTCTAATGGCTATTCGTTAGTACGTAAAATTATTGAAGTCAGTGGTGTAAACCCTGCTACTGAACAGTTAGACGGCAAACCACTTGCCGATCACTTGCTAGCACCAACTAAAATCTATGTTAAGCCCATACTTGATTTAATTGCGCAAGTTGATATCCATGCAATAGCACATATAACAGGTGGTGGTTTCTGGGAAAACATTCCTCGTGTGTTACCTGAAAATACTCAAGCGATAATTAATGAAGCAAGTTGGCAATGGCCTGCTATATTTAATTGGTTACAAAAAGCAGGCAATGTTAGCCGCCATGAAATGTACCGCACCTTTAATTGTGGTGTTGGCTTAATTATTGCCATACCAAAACCATGGGTCGATAAAACAATTACCTTACTAAATAACCATGGTGAAACAGCATGGCTATTGGGTGAAATTAAACAGACTACATCAGCAGAGCGGGTAATAATAAAATAGATTTTTCATTCACTTTATCTATCCAAATCTTAACATCCTCCCTGCCCTAAAGGACGGAAATTCCTACTGAAGTTAGTTTATGCTAACTTCAGTAGGTTTCTGCTTCTGATAGCATGATGACTACACCATTCGCATTACAGACACTTCGGCATATCCTACCCCTAGTATATATTAAGGCACTAACCATTCATCCTCGCCAAAAAATGAACCAATGCCTTCTGTACCGCCACTTATCCAGATATAGTTAACATTAAATTCAGCTTGTTTTTGATATCACTAAAGCTAATGGTGTCTGTATCAAGTTTGTTTTGTTGGTATCTTCGGCTTCTGAAAATATTCCAACTCTTTTTAGGTAGTATTGTGACAAAAGAATTTATGTTATTATTTACCATCATTTTATAAAATAAAAAATCCAATAAAATCAATGACTTTTCTGAATGATTTTTGTAGCATAATCATCTTAAGTATGGATTTTGGCAATAGAATTAACTGTTACCTTTAGCTGATAATATAACTATCTCCTAAAACAAGCAGCTTAATTTTCTAGGTGGCTTGTGTGTTAAGTTTGGGATATTTACACAAGGCTAATTTGACAATATCATTTGCTTTATAATAAAAGCAACAAATCCAATAGTAAAAAATCAATTAAAATAGAAAGGAATATTATATGCAATGGCTTATTACAGATGAATTTAGGCAAGACTTAAAAAAATTGGTAGCACTTTTAACTAACAGTCTTGATTTACAATGGATTAATGATGTGATTGATCATTATGAATGGGATGAAGACGAAGATGAGGAATTTGAAACAGATTATTTAGTGAGTGAAGACGAACTGATCACTTTTCGCCAAGTTGAGATATTAGGCGATATATTACAACCGGAATTTATGCTACAAATCGATTGGAACGAAAGCGTTGATGAGCTTAAATTAGGGATTGAAGATCTGTTACTCAATAATTTTGGTGTTAACCGTGTTTCGTTCCCGAATATGCGTCATTACGATAACCGCACAACTGTTTCAAATGATGGAGTATTAGCAGATTTTAATCGAGAACTTAAAAAACAAGGTTTTAATCTTGCTAATGTCATATCGGGGGATGATAATTTATGGATTATCGTTTACCCAACGACAGCACATAACGAAGTAGAATACCTAATTAATCAATTGGGTAGCGAATTAGAGTAGTGGGATAAATTACTTTACAAACAGGCGTAGCATTGTTCGATTATGGCGTTAAAATGCCATCTGTACCCATTAATGGTTGTTGGTTATTTTGTAATAACTTTAATGCTTTTTCAAAACCTATTTTTTGAGGCATGTGTCATTTCTTTTTGATACCTAGTTCAGCGAAATGACACGGCATATTGAACGCGCTCGCACTCTTATTATTTCAACTTGATTTATTTCCCGCTTTAATTGCGCTATTTCGCATGAAAAAACATTAATGAAAAAATTAGAGCTATCATCATCTAATTGTAGCGGTTTATGTAAACATAATTTATCCTTTTTTTTCAAGGATTGAAAGCGATTGCTTTTAGCTTTTTTCTTCTTATCAAATAGCGCAATTTTTTGCTTTAGTTTATCAAAAGAATAAAGGTAAATTTGGTCATAATCAAAGCGACGATTCGTCTTTTAAGCATATCTTGCAAAGATCCTCAAACTTAGCACACAACTGACGTAGAAAATTAAGTTACTTGTTTTAGTGTTTTACATTCAATTGACGCCATGTTCTTCAATGTTCCATGCGGTCTTTCCGTGTTATAAATCATTACCCCTTCTTCGGTTACTCTCTTCGCTTGCGCTAAGTTGTTAAAAAGAGATAAATCGAGCATTTCATTCTATTTTGATGATGATAGCGACACTAAGATCTAATATTCAATCGCGCATTTTTTAACTGATTAACAAGCTCTAGTAGTGATAAATTGAGTTGGTGCATAAATTGCTGGTATGAAAACTCTTTTTTGCTAATTTCATCTAATTGTAATTCCCAATGTGCTGTCATGTCGGGCATCGACATGATATCAGGTAATGATAAAATCAGATTTTTACCCACGTCAGTTGAACGTATTGTTTTACCTTGACGAGTCAAAAACTGGCGTTTAAATAACAATTCGATAATACCGGCTCTCGTTGCTTCGGTACCTAAGCCATCCGTTTCACGTAATATTTTTTTAATTTCAGGATCTTTAACAAATCGAGCAATACCCGTCATAGCCGATAATAATGTCGCATCGGTAAAGGCTCTTGGTGGCTGGGTTTCTTTACTCAGCAATTCAGTATCAACACATTGCACAGTTTCCCCCTTTTTAACCAATTTAGTTAATAACCCATTGGTTTCATTATCATCTGCATCAGTTTGGTAGTTTTTACTCCTAAATAGACTCTTCCAACCCTCATCAAGCATTTGGTTTGCTTTAGCAATAAATTTCCCGCCTTGAATATCAACATCAATTTGCAATTCGGCATATTTGTAAGCAGGATAAAATTGCGCTAAATATTGCGTTGCAATAACTTGATAAACCGCCTTTTCGTTATCGCTCAAATTTGTCATTTTAGTTTTGCGTAATGTAGGGATAATAGCATGATGTGCTTCGACTTTTTTATTATTCCAAGCTTTGGAACGCAAAGTAAAATTTGCCTGGTCAATGGCAGTTTGAAGCTCAGGGCAATTATTTTCAATAGCAGACTTAACGCCCATAATTTGTTTTAAATGATCTTCAGGTAGAAAGCGACAATCTGACCTTGGATAAGTAATTAATTTGTGCTTTTCATATAACGATTGACAAATGTCGAGTACATCTTGCGCACTTAATCCATTTTTCCTAGCCATTTCAATTTGCAGTGCCGATAAATTAAATGGCATGGGAGGTGCCAACTCTTTCTTTTTGTTGCTAACTTTATCAATTGTTCCTGGTTTACCTTTTATGCGTTGACAAACATTTTCAGCCAACTTTTTGACTAATACTCGCCCTTCTTCATCTTGATAAGGTGCACAGGCTTCGCTTGGTTGCCATTTTGCCTTAAATGTTTCATTGTCTTTGGTTTGCAATACAGCAAACACTTCATAAAAAGGTTTAGGTACAAATTGTGCTATCTCTAAATCACGCCTAACCACTAACCCTAAAATAGGTGTTTGTACTCGCCCAATTGATAATACACCTCGATAACCGTTTTTTTGTCCAACAATAGTGCAAAGCCGGCTCATATTAATGCCATAAAGCCAATCCGCTCGAGCTCTTGCCAATGCAGAGGTTGATAAAGGAATAAAATCTTGGTTATTACGTAATTGTTGCAATGATTTTTCAACAGCGCTCGCATTTAAATCACTAATTAAACATCGCTGTATAGCTTTGCGTTTGCTCGGCGGTAATTGGCAATAATTTAAGACTTCATCCACCAATAATTGTCCTTCTCTATCGGGGTCACCGGCATGTACAATTTGATCGGCAGAGTTAATTAGATCGACCAAAATATTAAATTGTTTTTTTGTATTGTCTTTTGGCATTAAGATCCATTTTTCAGGCACTATAGGTAAATCACTCATCACCCATTTTTTATATTTAGGATCATAAATTTCTGGTGTAGCTTGCTCTAAAAGATGACCAATACACCAGCTAACAATATCACCATTACTTGCTTTAATAAAACCATTGCCTTTTTGGTGAGGTTTAGGCAATACATCAGCAATAGCTCTAGCTAAGCTGGGTTTTTCAGCAATAAATAAACGATAAGAATGATTAGATCGCATAACAATGATTATTCATTAAATATTTCAAGCAATATACGCTTCATAAAGGAGAGTATCTAATGTATAGTCCAACAATGTAGCCACATTCATCAACAGAAAATTATACAACTCCCAGCTTGGTAAAAAAACGCAAACAAAACAAATTAAAATTAACTTTTCGCAATTAGTTTTTTGCTGGTTGTTAAATAAAGGCTTAATAATATCCTTATCACTAACTGTATAAAAGCTCATAACCTTTTATCCATTTTTTGTAAAAATGTGACCACAATTACCACCACTTTTTATATTTAAGCCAAATAGCCGAAGCAATACAAATAACAACAAGCAGTAATATTAACCCAATAAAAGACCATTCTTGTTGGCTAAAAGGAATACCCGCTAAATTGACGCCAAGTAAACTAGTTAAAAATGTAATCGGCGTAAATATAATGGTAAATAGTGACATTAAGTAAATTCGTTTATTGGTTGATTCAGCCAAGAAACTATTAATTTGCTCCATTATTGAAGCTAACCGCAATAAACAGCTATCTATGTCAGATACATAATGGTTTTGCTGATTGGAAATATCGTGTAACCGTTGACGATCGTTATCATCAATCCATGAAATTCTTTCAGTCGAAATTTTTACAAAAATATCACGTTGCGGTGATAACAACCGACGTAAAACGATCAATTGTTTACGTACACGGCCTATTTCTTTATATGAAAATATCCGTTGGTTAAGAACTAAATCTTCTAGCCTGATGATTTTATTATGAGTACTATTAAAAGATAAATTAACTTGATCGCTAATTAAATCAGATATTTGAATTAGCCAATCAGCAACATCCACAGGTCCAATGCCTTTATCTAAATTGTCTTGCAGCTGAGAAATGGCGCCAATTTTTTGATGTCGGGTTGAAATAATCATGTTATCGGTGATATAAAAACGGAAAGTCACAATAGGATCTGGAAGTTCATTTGGAATAAAATTCACCCCTTTTAAAACCACTAAAATCCCCGACTCAAAACGGATTTCTTTAGATATTTGGTTCGATTTTATCAATTCGTTTTTGATCAAATCAGGAACTAAATGGGTGGTATTAATCCAATTAATGGTTTCTTGCTTAGCAAAATCTAAATGAATCCAAAATGGCTGTGTAACTGAAGGAACACTTTGTTCATTAAGTGGCATTGCTTTGCCTTTACCATCTAGCTGGCAACTAAAAGCCGGTTTAGCATCTAAGAGATGTGAAACAGAAATAGAACTGGTACTATTTTGATTAGTCATAACCGACCCCATTTGTTATTTTTTCAAATTATATACTGAATTTAGCTTAAAATGGAGTAACCAATTAGAGTTTATTTATTTTGTTTAACGCATTAAATAAATTTGAGGTACACAAGCATTATCTGGATGAGGATAAATCCCTAATTCTACCTTATACCAACGGTTAATATTTTCTGCGGTTAAAACATCTTTAGGTATACCTTGTTTAACAAGTTTTCCTTGATTAATTAATAAGATCTTATCAGCATATAATGCAGCTAAATTCAGATCATGCAAAACACAGCATACGGCTAATTGTTGTTCGCAAGCCAGTTTCTTTAATAATCTTAAGGTTTGTTGCTGGTGATATAAATCAAGTGCCGAAGTGGGCTCATCTAAAAAGAGCAGTTTTTCAGTTGGCTGTACTTGCCACAACTGCGCTAAAACTCTAGCTAACTGCACGCGCTGTTGTTCTCCACCAGATAAGTTACGATAATCTCGATTTGCTAGTTTTAAACAATCTGTTTGCTGCATAGATTGTTCTATTGCTATATCAAAATCAGTTTTTCCATATGGCGAACGCCCCATAGCGACGACCTCTTTTACTTTAAAAGGAAACGTCAATGGGTTATGTTGTAGCATTACCGTGCGAATTTTAGATAATTGCTTTTCTGACCATTGTGACAACGGTTTATTTAATAAATAACACTCTCCTGATGATGGCGTTTGGTAACCTGTTAACAAACGCAATAGTGTTGATTTTCCTGCACCATTAGGTCCAATAATAATGGTAATTTTGCCCACTTCTATAGTTAAAGAGATATCATTAATTAAAGTGTGATTTGCATAATTAAAAGTTAAATGTTGAGCAGTTAGCATCATTAGATTCCATCTATTATTTATGTCGTAAAATTAACCATAGAAAATAAGGCCCACCAAGTAAACTAGTAAATAGCCCAACTGGAATTTCAGTAGGAGCAACTAACGTTCGGGCAAAAGTATCCGCCAATAATAATAAACAGGCTCCACCCAACGCTGAGGCCGGTAATAACCATCGATGATTAGCTCCCATTTGTAATCGAATCATGTGAGGAACAACTAAACCAACAAAAGCAATTATGCCACTAACTGCAACTGAGGTACCAATTAGTACTGCACAGAGTAATAATAGGTATCGTTTTATTCGTTGTACATTGATGCCCAAATAATGAGCATCTTCATCGCCAAGTTGAAGAAGATTCAGTGCATGCGATAACTTAAAAATACCAAGTAAAGCGGGAAAAATGAGTGATACCGCAACTAAAACCAAATCCCACGAACCTTTACCTAAATTGCCCATTGACCATAATGAGAGCTGACGCAATTGGATCTCATCACCAATATAGCTCAAGCACCCCATTATTGCACCAATAATGGCATTTATGGCCACGCCTAACAAAACCATTTTTGCTAAGTTACATTGTGAATTTAAGCTATAAATATAAATTAACAAACAAATCAGTAAGCTACCTGCAAAAGCAGCAAACATTTTACCGTAAAGCATCATAATAGATGGAAATATTGCAGGAAATAAAATAGATAGTCCCACCATTAAAGCAGCACCACTACTAATGCCCAATAGACCGGAATCGGCTAATGGATTTCTAAACAGCCCTTGCATTACCGCACCAGAACTAGCTAAAGCCATACCAACAACAACAGCTAACATAATGCGAGGCATACGGACATTAAGCCAAATATGCCATAACGGATCGTCAAATTGTAGGTTAATTAAATGGGTAATGGATAAATTTAATGCGCCAGAATTAGCCGAGAATATAATAAGCACCAATAGTAGACCAATTAACCCCCATAATAATGAACGATGACGATTGTTTTGCACCCATTAACCTCTTTTATATCTTGAATGACTCATATTATTTAGCTAATTAATAAGTTATTGTTAAACTAGGGTCAACAACACTATAAGCACAATTACCAAATTCGTGATTAGCGATTTTATCAATAATTATTCTTGCTAAATCAATGCGATAAATAAACCCATGTACTTCTTGTTGATAATAGCATTGGGCATTTTGAGTCATTTCACCATCACGCAAACCTCCAGGCCTTAAAATTAAAAAATTTAATTTACTGGTTTGTAACCAAGTTTCAGCTAACGATTTTTCTCGTACTGCATGACCAAAAGCCTGTTTTGCTCTCGCTGATAAAGTTGCCCATGAGTCACCACACCCTAATGAAGTGACTAAAACCATCTGTTTTATGCCTGTTTGCTCAGCACAATCAATAATAATACGCTGCGCCTGATAATTCCCAGTTTCCCCGCCTAAGGTTGAAACAATTGTCGAATCAGCACCAGCTAAATCACAAAGTTGTTTAACTAGCACGCAATCAGTTGCATCACCGACATAGGTTTCAATGCCTTGTTTGACTAATTGCTTAGCAAAAGTATTATTACGAACTAATGTAATACAACGCCAATCTGGATGGTTTTGTTTAGCTAGTTGTAAAACTTGATAACCAGTTCCTTGTTTAGGGCTGACGCCAAAGATTAATAGTGTTTTCATTGTATTAACATCTTAAAGTTAATTAATCCGATTAGCTAATGCTCTGAATTTGTCTAGCTGTTCTGCTTTAAGTTGATGTTTTTCGTCACGACCAACAAAGATTTTAAACATCGCTTGTCCCATATGATTAAGAAATATCATCGACGCAGTAGACATTTTCATAAATTTACGTTCAATAAAAGCAATGTATTGGCAATGCTCCGCCTTGATATGGCCACTTAAACCTTTTTGGTGTCGTAAATTAAAATATTTGTGGCTATGCGTCCCTAAGGGTAACTCACCAGAAATTTCAGCAATAACATCCCCAGTATGGATTAAAAACAATACTTCTCCCCAAGTTGCTACTTCTTCCCAAATGGTATCAAAATGGCTGCCATCGACAATTTTTGCTCTGGGTAAAGCCTGAATGACTTGTGTCAATGTAACATGATGATCTTGAGCAATCTTTTCTAATACTTCCTCGGGATTGGTTTGCATATATGCAGCTAAATTAGCTAAATGGTTTTGTTTATCTGTCATAATAATATCCTTTAATTACGAAGTGTTAATGTGGATCTTTTGCTTGCTTAATAGCGGAATGAGGCATCATTTGTTGGCTACCAGTCGTTCGTTTTTCTTGCGCCATTTTTTGTTGTAATTCAATATATTCTGGATTATTGAGTTGTAATAATAACTGCTGTAAAGCTTGCAAGATATTGCTCGACCAAAATCGCCCAGATAATGTCAAAAGCAGGCAATAATCTGTATTTTGTAGAAGCCCTACTTTATGCCATTGATTGATTAATGGTTCAAACAATTGATAGTGCTGTGTTAATTGCGTCAAATCAATTCGCCCTTTTTCAATACCTGCTTGTAATTGATATAACCATTCACCTATTAATGGTTTACCTGTTAACATCATAATTGGCTTTTTACCTTGATCTAGTTGGGCGTAATACTGATTTAAATCTCGATGGATCATAAAAGATTGACCACCTAACCTCCCACCAGCACAAGAGCCGAAAGCAAAGAAATTCGAACCTTGTTTAATTAAAAAATTATATAAATTTCGTTCACGGCTGGTTTTAGCCCAATGTGCATTAGTTAAATGAACCCAACCTTGTTTAGCAAAAAATTCAGCACCTTGATGATAAAAACGACACTTATCAGTGACAGACGGTATTTCAATACGTTTATTTTCAACACCTTTAGCAAGTGGTGTTGTAGGCAATAAATTAAGGGAATAAAGATCAATGCCATCTAATGGCAAATTATTAGCAATATCTAAATCTCGTTGCCATGTTTGAGGGGTTTGATCGGGTAAACCAAACATTAAATCACACACTAAAGCAACACTATCTCGTGCAGCTATGCGTTCAAAGTTTTTAATGATTTGTTCTTCAGTTGATGCTCGCCCTAACCTTTGTCTAATTTGAGTATTAAAGGTTTGTACACCTATAGAAAAACGATTAGCACCAGCTTGAATATAGCTATCAACACGTTCATCATCAAAATCAGAAATGCGCCCTTCAATCGTAATTTCACAATCAGGTGCCAAAGGAGCGTGCTTTTTAAAATAACGAATTACTTTGGCTATTTGCCCACTAGCCAAAGCCGAAGGTGTACCTCCACCAAAATAAATAGCATGGATAGGAGCAGATTGCATCGCTTTATTATCTATTTCAAGCGATATTTCTTTTAATAAATAATCGATATAGGTTTCAGTATTAAACTTCCGTAATGGGTTTTGATAAAAACCACAAAACTGACAATGAATATCGCAAAAAGGAATGTGAATATAAATTAAACGTTTTTTACCTCTAAGTGATGTCGCTTGAATAATTTCCCATTGCTGCTCAATTTCTAATGAAGATAATGGCAAACTAGCTTGTAAAGGCATTACTGCCCAGCGATTTTTAAATGGCAACGTCGTATTTTCAGCATAAAAAGTGCTAACATCTAATGTTTTCATACCAACTATTCTTGTACAAATAAAACACACAGATTAAATAATAATTATTATCATTTAGCAACGTTTTTTATTTAAATTTTTATATCCAATTGATATTTAAAATAAATTTTCACATTGATTAATTAAATACTAATTTTTTAATAAATAATAAATTTATTTTAATAATTAATAAGTTAAATTTAAAACAGCTCAAATATTGCTATATTATATTGATAATGGTTATCATTTTCATTATAGTAAGTAACTTCTGTCCAATGCCGAATGATAGGAACTACACAATGAAAAAATTTATAAAGAAATTAAGCGTAATTCTGTTTCTTTTTTCTTTAATCAACCTTATGAATTTAAGTTTTGCAAATGAAAGAATTGTTATTGCTGGCGGCTCTTTAACCGAAATTGTATTTGCGCTGGGGGCTGGTGATCAAGTTGTAGGGGTAGATAAAACGAGTAGTTATCCAAAATCGGTAAAACAACTTCCACAAATTGGTTATTGGAAATTGTTAAATATTGAAGGCATCTTATCGCTAAAACCCTCGTTATTTATTACATTAAGTGATGCCGAGCCTAAAAACGTAATAAGTCAGGTTAATCAAGCTAAAGTCGATGTGCTTTCATTGCAACGTGTTCCTGGAACTATTGATTTACTTTATTTAAATATTACAAAAATTGCGAATAAATTAAATAAACAAAGTGAAGGGCAACAGTTAATCAATAGAATAAAAAACCATCTAATCCAAATCCAAGACAAAATTGCCAATCAACCTAATAAAGCAAAAGTGCTATTTTTGATGAGCATGGGAGGAACAAATTCAGTAGCAGGGAAAAATACTACTGCTGATGCCCTTATAACTATTGCTGGAGGTGAAAACCTTGCTACACATACCAGTTACAAAACGTATACCCCCGAATCGTTAATAGCAATGAACCCTGAAGTTATCGTATTAAATAATCATTCTATCGAACAGTTGGGTGGTATGGAAAAACTAAACACTATTGCAGGAATTACTCAAACAGCAGCTTTCAAAAATCATCGTATTATTACCATAGACGATAGTTACCTGTTTGGTATCGGTCCAAGAGTTGATGAAGCTGTCAAAATACTTTATCAACAATTTTACCCATAATGATTTTCCCCCAAAAATAACATAATGATTACTATAAATTGATACTAAATTAAAGTGAAGCAAGTGCAGTACATTATTTAGATTATTATATTTGAAAGGTTTAAAATGCTTAACGTTACTCATTTAAAAATATCTAGTACACTAGCTTTAGGCTTAACATTAGGAATACCTGCCATTGCAGCAGACAATAACACCAACCAAACGCATGATGATGTAATGACAGTCACAGCGCATGAAACAACTAAAAAACCAGGCACCAATAAAGAAATATCGGAGCAAGACATTAGGCGCAACGGCAGAACCAATTTTGGTACAATAATGCGTTATCAACCACTGATTTCTGCGTCTGGTAATATTTCTGGCTCAGGAAGTGGTAAAAGTAGTTGGGATCGTGGTGGCTTTACTGGCTATAATATCCGCGGCTTAGATGCCAACCGCGTTTCAATCGACATTGATGGTATGCCTTTACCTATAGCCCAAGGTAGGGTCAATTCTGTAGGTCGTGCTGGCTTTGGTTCTTATGGTATTGGCCGTGATTACATTGATACCTATATGTACAATAAAGTCGATATTCAATCAGGCGCAACATCAGTTAGTAATCCCAATAATGCCCTTGGTGGTTCGGTTTCATTTCAAACTAAAACTGCCAGTTACTATTTATATTCAGGAAAAACAAGCTACGTTGGTTTCCAAAATAATTATGATAGTACTGACAAAAGTTATCATCAAGGTTTAACCATAGCTGGAGGTGATGATGGGCTAAATGGTATTTTAGTATTAAGCCGCCGTGATGGCAAACAAACGCGGAATCATGGTGATTCCATCAACAGTTACCCTGAAAACTGGCATTCAAATTCAATCCTATCAGGATTTGGCTGGCAAATAACCGAAGAGCATTTACTCAATACGACCGTTGATTATAACAGCAAAACTAAAAATTCTCATTATGATACATGGGACAAATATGGTAAAAAAATAGAATCATTTGATCACCAAAAAAGCAAAAATAACCGTTTTAACTTAGCAATAAAAGAATTATGGAAACCAACCAATATTAGTTGGATCGACTCATTAACTACCCAATTAAATTATCAACATACCCACGTTTATGATAATACGGATTTACAACACACAACTCGAGGTAAATTTAACACTCAAACGCACTATAATACTAAAGCCTATAACTTTATTACAACATTGTTAAAAAGTTATGAAAATCAAAAAATAAGTGCAGGTTTAAATGCTAATTGGAGTCGAGATGAGTCACCATTTTATACTTCAGCTAAATCACAGTATGGCAGAATTTTCCCCGATGGAGATTACACAAAACCTCAAGCAGATAGCCATAGTTATCAATTAGGGGGATTTCTTGAAGATCGTATAAGTTTTACTGTCAATAACAGCAATAATTTCTATTTAATCCCTGGTGCTAGAGCTATATATCAAAACACCAAACCTCGTAATTTGCAAAACATGACAGTTACTAATATCAATGCTAACCAATTAGGTAAACAATATAATCGTAATAGTGACTTTAAGGTATTGCCATCTATAGCATTTATGTATGATATTAATCCTGATTTAATAACTTACCTCCAATATAAACGTGGCGCACAAATGCCTAATCAAAATCAATTATATGGATCTTATTTAGCTCATAGCCAAATGTATGTACTGGTTGGCGATTCCAACCTGAAAACCGAAACTAGTGACAACTTTGAATTAGGCTTAAAAGGACAACCAACATCAGGAGTGACATTATCAACTGCCGCTTTTTATAATAAATATAAAAACTTCATTGCCTATTCTCGTTATAAAAAGAATTTTGTCGGAGTTGGTAATCGTATTGTTTATCAATCAGAAAATAGAGATAAAGCCTATATTTATGGCGCAGAACTAAGCAGCGAATTTAATATCGGCACATGGATTGAATCAGCCAATGGGCTAAGTGCCAGATTGGCAATTGGCTACAATCAAGGTAAATCAAAATCAAGCTATTTAGGCGATAAATATATTGAAATGGATAGCATTGCTCCACTAAAGAGCACCATTGGTTTAGCATGGGACAATCCAAATCAAGACTATGGTTTAGCATTAATTGCCACCTTCCAAAAAGGCAAAAAAGCTGAAAATACAGCTCGTGAAACCTACAATAATAACGGCAAACCAATCAAAGCCGCTACAGATGATTATTTTAGAGTTGCAGGACACGGTATTGTGGATCTGACTGGTTATGTCAATATCACTAAGAATGTAAAATTAAGCGGTGGCATCTATAATCTTACCGACCAAAAATATTGGGATTATCTAAGTAACAATAAATTATACAAAACATCAAACTATAAATATCTAGCAATGTTCACCGCACCCGGTAGGACATTCCAGTTAGGTATGGATATTGATTTTTAACTAACAATATAAATAATGAAAATATCCTTTTTTAAAGAGAGGATATTTTCATCTAATATGTACATTTGGCGCATCTAACTTTTACTAATTAACAAATATCTCACGCAGGTAAACTTCCTCAATATAGCTAAATTTAATAATAAAAATATAATTGTTAAGTTATAGAAAATAAATATCACATGTAATTATTACATGTGATATTTACATGTAATATTTTTATGTTAATATAAACCCTATTGATAATTAAAATAAACATAAAATCAACATATGAAAAAAACAAAAGAGACCAAAAGCTCTGCATTTTACCAACAACAATATAGAAAACGCTTGCGTGAGCAAGGTCTAATAAAAAAAGAAGTTTGGATTTTACCTGAAAATGCAACTCAATTACTCGAAATTGAAAAACAGTTTCGTCTACCTATAGACAATAGTACATGCTTTAACAATATACAGGAAAACAATAAAATGAAAAAAAATGAAGTTTGGTCAATTACAGATCTTTATCAAGCTTTGCGTGACTCAGAATTATCTAAGCAAGGTTTTGCCAGTATTGAAGTCATCGATGGCGTTGATGCTTGTTTGCATATAACCATGCATGAGTATGGTGATCTACCTCTATTTTTAAGTGCTTCTAATCAACAAATTATTATTGAGGCTCTACTTTGGCCTGTTGATATTGTCAAACACACAAATCAATTTAATGAAGAAATATTATGTACTAGAAAACTATTCCCACTATCAACTATTGCAATTGAAAAAACAGGAGATGGGGCATTAAATTATATTATGTACGGAGCTTTAAGTGCGTCTTCATTATTAAGCGACATCATTTATGAATTAGAAACTTTATCAGATAATGTCATTAAAGCTACCGAAGCTTATGAACATTATATTAACATTAACAATATTGAATCAAAATAGTTAACAAGGAGATTAACAATGGCTATCTTCAAAAAGCTTATTACAGCGCTTCGTGGTAGTGTTAATGAAGCCGGCGAAGCGATTATTGATGCGCAAGCTCTACGTATATTAGACCAAGAAATTCGCGATGCTGACGTTGAATTAAAACAAGCTAAAGAATCGTTAGCAAGCATACTTGCGCAACAAAAATTAGCCGATAAAGAAGTTGAAAAAATTCAAGCAGAAATAACTGAGTATGAAAATTACGCCATCAAAGCATTAGAAAGCAATAATGAAAAATTGGCCTTAGAAGTCGCTGAAAAACTTTCGGTTCTTGAAAAGAAGTACACAGTTAATAAAGAGCAAGCAACTTATTTTGCCGATAACGTAAAAAATCTACGACAAACAATATTACAAACAGAAATTAATATCCGTAATCTTAAACAACAAGTAGATATTGTAAAAGCAACAGAAAGTGTGCAAAAGGCACAATCTGCTATTGCTCAACGTTATGGAAATTCAACAACAAAACTACAAACAGCCTTAGACTCTCTTGAGCGAATAAAAAAACGACAAGAAAAAACATCTGCCACTATTGAAGCAAAAAAAGAATTATTGGGATCTGAAACTCAAGATTCGCTTGATCGTAAACTTGAAGAGGCAGGAATAAAATCGAGCAATCAAAGTGCCGAAGCAATCTTAACTAGATTAAAAGAAAAACAAATTAATTAAGTTTTTTAAGTTTTACTTTTTTTAGTTACAATAACCGTTAAAAATATAATAATTAGAAAATTGTAATAACTATTTAAAATATAAAGGAAATATAATGGAGCTTTTTTGGGGGATATTTTTTTCTTTTCCCGTTGTTATTTTTAGCGCCTTATTAACACTTTGCGTTATGTATTGGTTAACTGCCGCAATTGGCATTTTAAGTGTTGATTGTTTAGATATAGCGATTAACGTAGAGGATACAGCTACCGATATACCATCATCTGGATTTGGTGGCTTATTATTGAAATTTGGTTTTAATGAAGTACCGCTCACATTAGTTATTACCTTAATTTCATTATTCGGATGGGCAATTAGCTATTTTAGTTTCCGATTCTTTATATTACCGCTATATAATGATATTTTGCTTTATTTTATTATAGGAGCAGTTTTTTTTGTAATTTCACTAATCACCGCTATTTACCTCACTGCATTTGTCATAAAACCTATTCGCCCTATTTTCACAAAACTAAATTTAACTCATGATCATAAATCATTATTAGGACAAATTGTTCTAATACGATCCAGTATTGTCAATAACATTAAAGGAGAAGCTATTTATGAAGATGGTGGAGCGGGATTAATTTTACAAGTTAGAAGTGACGAAGCTTATCAATTTAAGCGTGGAGATAAAGCAGTACTACTACGATATGATATGGCCAATAATTTCTATGAAATCATTAGCATTGAAGAATTTAACGGATAGTCAGAGTTCAATTTTTGGAGAAAAATAAATTATGCATATAAATACTGATACAATAATATTTTTTTTTATAACAATAGGAATTATCTTTTTAGTTATAATGGGGTTTTTCTTATTATTTAAAGCTTTTTATATTAAAGTTCCTCAGGGTACAGCACTTATCGTTAATGATATGACCTCAAAACCCAAAGTACACTTTACAGGGGCCCTAGTTTACCCTGTTATCTATAAAAAAGAATTTATGAAAATTTCATTGATTACTTTTGATGTAGAGCGGCGGGGTAAAGATGGTTTAATTTGTAAAGATAATTTACGCGCAGATATCTGTGTTGCTTTTTATTTACGCGTTAACGAAACGACTGAAGATGTGTTAAAAGTAGCTAAATCTATTGGTGTAGATAGAGCTTCAGATCAAAAAGCAGTAAGTTCACTCTTTAGTGCAAAATTTTCAGAAGCACTAAAAACCGTCGGGAAACAATTCGAGTTATCAAAACTGTTTGAAGATCGCATGAACTTTCGTGAACGCATTATTGATGTTATCGGAAAAGATCTAAATGGTTATGCTTTAGAAGATGTTGCTATCGATTATTTAGAACAAACGCCAATAAAATCTCTTGATCCTGATAATATTTTTGATGCTGAAGGGATTAATAAAATTACATCCATTACAGCTGTTCATAAAGATGAAACCAACAAACGAGAAAGAGATCTTGAACTCGCATTAAAAAAGAAAGATACCGAAACAATTGAAGCAAAACTTGAACTTGAACGACAACAAGCAGATGCTGAAGCAAGACAAAAAAGAGAAATCGAAACAATTCGAGCACGTGAAGCAGCTGAAACGTTAAAAGTACAAGAAGAAGAGCGTTTGAAAGCAGAACAAGCTAGAATTCAATCACAACAAGAAATTGAAGTACGAGAAGAAAATCGTTTACGTGAAGTCGAAGTTGCACAACAAAACCGCTTAAGAGCTATTGCAATAGAAGAAGAGCGAGTTGAAAGAGCTCGTTCACTTGAAATTGTTGCTCGTGAACGAGAGGTTGAATTGCAACGCATTGAAAAAGATAAAGTGCTTGAAGAAGAAAAAAAACTTATTGCCAATGTAATAAGAGAACGCGTTGCTGTTGAAAAAACAGTGGCAGTCGAAGAAGAAAACATTAAAGAAGTACGTGAAGTTTCAAAAGCAGATCGTGAAAAACAAACAACAATTATTGAAGCAGAAGCAAGAGCTGAACAAGAGTTAGTTAAGCAAGTTAAGCAAGCAGAAGCTGACGAACAATCATCAAAACACCGCGCTATTGAAATTAGCACAATGGCACAAGCTGAACTTGAAGCAGCAGCTAAACAAGCAGAAGCCAAAAAACAATTGGCACAAGGTATTGAAGCTGAAGAAGCGGCAATCGGTCTTGCAGAAGCAAAAGTACGTAAAGCACGCGCAGAAGCTGAAGAAAAAGAAGGATTAGTCAAAGCAAATATCACAGCAGAAACTTTATTAGCAGAAGCAAAAGGTAACCAAGAAAAAGGATTATCAGAAGCTAAAGTTATTGAAGCTAAAGCTATTGCAATCGAGAAACAAGGCTTAACAGAAGCTAAAGTACTTGAAGAAAAACTTTCAGCACAAGCTCGTGGTGATGAACGAATCGGTTTAGCCAAAGCATCGTCAACAAAAGAGCAAGGCCTTGCTGAAGCACTAGTAATACGTGAACGTTTAACAGCCGAAGCTAGTGGTTTAGTTGAGAAATTCCAAGCTATGGGCACAATGAGCGAACAATCTCAACACCATGAGGAGTTCCGTTTGGCACTTGAAAAAGGATTTGAACAAGCTATGGCTGCTATTGCTGCCAATAAAGAAATTGCAAGAGAGCAAGCAGATGTTCTTGCAGCAGCATTTAGTAAAGCCAATATCGAAATTGTGGGCGGCAACGATAACTTCTTTAACAGCTTCTCTAAAGCAATTAGTGTAGGTAAAGCTATTGAAGGAACAGTTAATCAAAGCCCTGTTCTTCAATCGGCGTTGCAATCAGTGTTATCACGCTTATCAGGCGATAAGCATGTTGATCTAAAAGAAACATTGCAAAATACTGATTTAAAAGCACTAGCAAAACAATTTCTATCTACAGAAAATGACAATAAATAATGAACATGTTCTTCGATAGTTATTAATTTGGCTTATCGCTATCATCTGTTTTCGGTAGATAATACGTTTCTACCGAAAACAATAAGCTTTTCTGTATAATCATAATGAGTTAAAAATGTCAGAAATACAACAAGATATTGAAAAACAAACAACATTAGATAAAGCAGTTGCCGAAGGCGGTGCTTATGAAATTCTTCGTAAACGTCTAACATCATTAGGGCAAGAGCTTAACCAAAAAACAGAAACATTAAATCAACAACGGCTTTCTGAATTCGGTAAAAGCGATATGTCAATTACCGCGCGAATTCGTATAAGAACTGAAAATAATTGTATAGCAAGAGATATTGTTCGTTTTGGTGATTGGTTATTATTTGGCTATAACGTTTTTTTAGGATTAAAAAAAGAAACCAAAATTGAAGATGTCTTTTCTCTTTATCAGCTTATCGAACGTGATGGTAATTACGAAGCAGATCCTGTTGATCTTTCTGGTACCTTCTTAAACATTGATCGATTTGTTCAAGATTTTAATGAACTTTATACTTATTATAAAAATGCTCAGTTATTACAACTTGTTGAACGAGATGGTAAGTTACTAGCTAGCTTCCAAATTGGTGAACGGGTAAGTGATATTCGCGTTTTTCGGTGGTCTATATCAACCGATAAAAAAAATATTAATTATATAGATAACCGTGGTGAACGAGATATAGCCCTTCCACCTGCTTATGATTTTGAATGGCAAGAGACCACGCGTGAAAATATTATTAATGGACGATTTCCACATGTTAATGTGTTAGATACTGTTTTTGTTGAAACAATTGGTGGTGATTTAACAATAAAATGTGAAAATAACACTAACGATGGGCTTGGAATTTACCGCGAAGATGTCATCGATAAAAATCAATCCATTAATGACGCTAAAATAGAATATGCTAAAGTAGGATCATTGATTCTACTAAAAGTATTACCTTATCGCGAAGATAATTGGCGGTACTTAGTCTATAATACGCTAACACAACAAGTCCAACGAATTGATTTTATTGGTCAAGCTTGTATCCAACTCCCAGAAGATCATGGAATTATTTTCCCTGGTGGTTACTATTTACAAAATGGCGAATACAAAACATTTGATCAATCAATGTCAGGAATGCGTTTTAGACGTATCAGACGTTCACCTAATGGCGAAGATGTTTTATATATATTTTATGATCCAACATCTGGTCGATTAGCATTATTTAACTATAATATGATTGAACGTAAACTCAATAGCCCTATTTTAGGTCATGGTTATGCTGTTTTTGAAGATGGTAGAATGGTTGTGTTCGAGGGAGAAAGTAACGAACCAACTCGGGTCCATCCAATGCAAATATGGCAAACACCATTTTATAGTGATGAATTTGCTGCAAAACAACCAACAAATAATAGCTTTTTAGGTAGAATTGGCAATGCTGAACTAGTTCGAGGCATCTCAGATCTTTATTTTATTGCTCGTGAAATTGACAACCAATCAGTATCATCCCAACTATACAGCAAATTAAGTGAAGACACTAAAAAACTCTTTGATACCTACTTTTGGCTAAATGACGAGAAAAATTTACCTTTTACACCAATTCTTCGTAATATTTCGCAAACAAGCGAATTAGTACTTGATGAATATGAAAAAGTTGAAAGTATACGCCGCCAATCAAATAGCGCTATGCGCGAAGCGATTTCAAATCAACAAGATCTATTAGCAAAATTATATCCTGATAGTTGGAAAGAAACTCAAGAATATGTCGATGCCCTGAATGCAATCAAAATGCAATTGGGTAGTCTTGTCACTTTAAGAACTTACCGTTATATCGATTTAGATCAAATCGATATAATGGAAGATGAACTTAAAAAACGCCAATCTATCGTTTATTTAGCCACAGCAGAATTTCTAGGTAGTGAACAAGCCTTAGAGCCATTCATATCAAAAATTGATGACATAGAAAATGACATTGCGAAAGCAGATTCTGTCGCAAAACTCAATAAGCCAGCAAAAATGGCTGATGATATGTCTAATGATTTAGATATGCTATCGCAATTAATGGCATCATTAAAGTTTGATGATGTCACATTGCAAACAAAAATCATTGAATCAATTGCAGAAGTTTATTCAAAACTTAATCAAACCAAAGCAAGAATAAACCAAAACCGAAAAAATTTTTCGAGCACTGAAATGGTCGCCCAATTTGGCGCTCAATTCAAACTATTTAGTCAAAGTATAGCCAATGCACTAGGGCTTGCTACGACACCTGAAAAATGTGAAGATGAGCTTTCTAGGCTGTTAGTTCAATTAGAAGAACTGGAAAATCAATTTAGCGAAAGTGAAGAGTTTTTAAATGATATCTTAGCAAAGCGTGAAGAAATATTAGAATCGTTTGAAACACATAAGCAAGCTCTTCTAGAAGACAGAGCTAGACGCAGTGAAGCACTACAAACCGCAGCGCAACGAATTTTAGATAGCATACCAAGAAGAACCGCAAAGTTTTCAGACCAAACAGAACTCAATGCTTTTTTTGTTGCTGATCCTTTAGCCCAAAAAATTCGTGAAATCGTCGAAAAACTAAGAGCACTATTTGATAATGTTAAAGCAGACGATATTGAATCCCGATTCAAAAGCGCACAAGATCAAGCAATCCGCGCTTTACGTGATAAATCAGAAATTTTTGAATCAGGCGGTAATGTCATAAAACTTGGGCCAAGACATAAGTTTAGTGTCAATACACAGGAACTTGATCTAACAGTCGTACCTAAAGCAGACCATCTATATTTACAATTAACGGGTACCGATTATCAAGAAAAAATAGAACATCCTAAACTAGAAAGCTACAAACCATTTTGGACAATTTCATTAGAATCAGAATCACCTACAGTCTATCGTGCAGAATATCTTGCTTATTCAATTATTAATTCTGCATTAAAAAAAGATGATGAATTAACTTATGAAAAACTCACTACGCAATTAAATCAACCTGAACTATTGAGTAAAACTGTTCGTGATTATGCAGCAATACGATATCGAGAAGGCTATGAAAAAGGCATTCACGATCATGATGCAGTAAAAATATTATTAAAAATTATTCCACTAGGTGAGATTGCAGGCTTACTACGTTATAATCCTTTAGCACGCAGTTTAGCTATGCTTTATTGGCATTATAATCAAAAAAATGACATCGCTAAGTTATGGCCTGAACGCGCTAAAACCTGTATGGATATTTACTCACTATTTGGACATGAAGAAGGTTTAAAAAATCTTCGTACAGAAATATTTGAAGAACTCAGTTTATTTCTACAAAAATATCCAATACAACATGATAATTATCATGTTAAACAGGCATCCGAATATTTAAGCTACATATTAGCCGAAACACCGCAACAATTTACATTAAGTAAATATAGCCAAATATTGTTTGAAGGATTAAAAACGCAATTAGAGCAATCTCACATGTGGGTGGACTTTAATCAATCACAAATAAACCTGATGACACGATTAGCAGATCGTTGGAATCTAATCGAAAGTTGGTTTAAAGGTCTATGCACCCTACCCCAGTATCAAAAATTTGTAGCTTATATTGCTGAAGCAACGATGCTATGTATATTAGATAAAGAAAACGGTATAACCTCAACAGTTAGCGAAGTTGACCTTGATATTACCGTTAATGATCTATTAGGCGAACATCCAAGCATTAAGCAAGGGCAATTAAATATAAATCTAGATGACTTCTTTAGTCGTATGCGTAAACAATCGCGTGTAGTAATTCCAGAATTTAAGCATTACCAAATGCTTCGCCAAGAAGTTTTAGAAGAACAACGTCATTTTTTACATCTTGAGGAATTTAAAGCAAAACCATTAAGTTCATTTGTACGTAATAAACTCATTAATCAAGTTTACCTACCAATTATTGGTGATAACCTAGCAAAACAAATGGGAACTGTAGGAGAAAGCCGTCGTACCGATTTAATGGGATTATTATTACTCATATCCCCTCCAGGTTATGGTAAAACAACCTTAATGGAATATATTGCCAACCGACTTGGTTTAATTTTTATGAAAATTAATGGACCTGCGTTAGGGCATAGTGTGTTATCTTTTGATCCTGAGCAAGCACCAAATGCAACCGCCCGTCAAGAACTTGAAAAGCTTAACTTAGCACTTGAAATGGGTAACAACGTTATGCTTTATCTTGATGATATCCAACACACCAACCCTGAGTTTTTACAAAAATTTATTTCACTATGTGATGGCTCTAGGCGTATTGAAGGGGTTTGGAAAGGAAAAACCAAAACGTATGATCTTCGTGGCAAAAAATTCTGCGTAATTATGGCTGGTAACCCCTATACCGAATCTGGCGAAGTTTTTAAAATTCCTGACATGTTGGCTAACCGTGCAGATATTTATAATTTAGGGGAAGTGCTTGGCGGAATGGATGAAGTATTTGCATCAAGCTATATTGAAAACAGCTTAACCTCAAATCCTATCCTTTCTCCTCTT
The DNA here is from genome assembly GCF_001690265.1 of Gilliamella sp. HK2. Classification (NCBI taxonomy): domain Bacteria; kingdom Pseudomonadati; phylum Pseudomonadota; class Gammaproteobacteria; order Orbales; family Orbaceae; genus Gilliamella; species Gilliamella sp. HK2. Next base: position 5,940 of record NZ_LZGV01000018.1, on the reverse strand, counting down.
GCCTTACGTGACCTTAATGATCTTTATCTATTAATCGATCACGCGCAAGGAAAGCCTCTTAACACTAACGAGCTTAGTTATGCTTATAGCCAAGCCGAAATTAATGAAATTGTTGCCGTACTTCGTCATCTATTAAAAGTTCGTGAAGTAGTATTTAAAGTTAATCAACAATACATTATTAGTGCGGCACAATCTGATAAATATCGAACCGAACCTCCATTTAAGTTGCAAGGTAGTTACCGTAATATGAATAAACTTGCGGAAAAAATATCCTCAGTGATGAATGATGAAGAGCTTAATCAGATTATTGAAGATCACTACCTTGGAGAAGCACAATTGCTTACTAATGGAGCAGAAGAAAATTTATTAAAATTGGCAGAAATCCGTAATGTACTTACCGAAGAACAGACAAAACGCTGGCAGCAAATTAAAACCGACTTTGTGCGCAATAAAGCACTTGGTGGCGATGAAGCTAATACAGGAGCTCAAATTGTTACACAACTTGCTGATCTAGTACAAAGCGTTCAAGCATTAAAGTTATAAAATAAAAAGCTTAAAAATAAGCATACCAATAGATCGATCTTTGGTATGCTTATCTGTATAAGCAACACCTTGCCAAGCAACCAAATAAACCTAAAATCACGAAAAAAACACTCCAGCTATAGCATTCGTGGCAACAAAACTAAGAGTTAGTGACGAAATTCCATTGACGATAAAATAAAATTTTAATAGACCTATTCGATTTTAATGTTTATCATGATCATATTCTTAAAATCCCGTCCATAATTTGTATAAAAATTAGTATTCACGAGATTAGTACGAGATTAATTTATAGCACATCATGCATATACCCCCTCCGAATGTAAGTACAATCATTTCCAATTGAGGAACAGTAAGAAATACCGCTGACGATACCATCTCCAATACATTCCCATTTTTAAAAGGGTTATCTGAATTGTTGTTTTGCTGATTATTTTTAAATGTTACATTTTTATTTTTGTTTGTAGGAATACAAAAAATGACAAGAGACCATCATTTTAAGAAAAAATATAATCTAGCTTATTATGCCATTCAATATAATTGTGAATTGTTAATTCGTGAAACTCAAACAATAATAAATAACGAAGGTTCCGCGTTTGATCGATTAACGCAGCTTCTTACCAAGAAACGCGATATTAAGCGTGGTTGTTTAGTAGGACAATTAGCTCATGATAAACAAATAATGAATCAACCAGAGCTAGCATCAAAAGTAACCTACACTTTCAAATTGTAACTATCCCCTAAAATAGTACAGCAAAAAAGTAGAAAATTCTCTGTGATAAAAGTAAAAGAGGATTTAATGATGAAAAAAATGACTGAACATCAAATCGTCGCTATTTTAAAAGAAGCAGAGGCAGGTGTACCCGTTAAAGAGTTGTGCCGTACATATGGCATGGGTAATTCAACTTTCTATAAATGGCGGGAAAAATACGGTGGTATGGAAACGTCGGATATTAAACGCTTAAAGGAGCTGGAGGCTGAAAACCGCAAGCTTAAGCAGATGTTTGCCGAACTGAGCTTAAAATCCCAGCTTCAGGAAGAAATCATAAAAAAGCTTTAGTGCCCACAAAGGCACGTAAAACGTGGGCACAGCAACTACAACAAAATCATTTAGTTACTATTGCTATGAGCTGTGCCATTGTTGGCTTAAGCCGCTGTGCTTACTATTATCAAGCTAAGTTACAGGATGATTCGGTGATTGTTTCGGTGTTGAATGCTATCACAGACCGGCATTTACGTTGGGGCTTTCCTAAGTGTTTTAATCGAATCAGAAAACTGGGATATCGTTGGAATCATAAACGTGTTTATCGGGTGTATTGTGAGTTAAAACTGAATCTTAAAACAAAACGAAAACAACGAATTCCACCTCGGGAGCCAGAAAAGTTATTGCCTCCCAATAAACAAGGTGAATGTTGGTCAATGGATTTTATGAGTGACAGTAGTCGTAATCAACGTCGCTTTAGGACATTCAATGTCATCGATGACTTTAATCGTGAGGCGTTAGGTATTGATATTGCAGTAAGCTTACCTGCAGGAAGGATTACCCGTTACTTAGATAAACTGGCCGAATATCATGGATATCCATTAAAAATACGGGTCGATAATGGGCCAGAATTTACAGGAAAAACCTTTACCAACTGGGCTAAATCACATGATATAACCATTGATTATATCCAGCCCGGTAGCCCTTATCAAAATGGCTATATTGAACGATTTAACCGTACCTATCGCACTGAGGTACTTGATTTATATCTATTTAATAATCTAGAACAAGCAAGAAAGGTAACCGAAGAATGGCTAACCATTTATAACACCGAAAGACCGCATGAGGCATTAAATAACATGACACCGATTGAGTATAAAACACTAAAACAAGCAGCGTGATTTTCTACGTGAGTTGTGTACTAAGTTTGGGGTATTTACAAAATGGATACAGAATGAAATTGAACAACTATTAACAATAGGTATTAGAGAGGGTAGTATTTCTAATATATTTTCTCCATTTGAAGGGAGAATTCTTATAATGTCCTTATTGCAAGGTTAGTATGTTGTATCAAAGGGATTGCAAGTTCAAAATTACTTCGACTTGAGTATTAATCAATTTTAAAAAACACTTTCTCCAAGTGAAAAATTCATTTGGAAAACTTGAATTAAATATTAGCGCAAGCAAGGAAAATAACCGAAGAAGGGTTAACGATTTATAACACCGAAATACCTCATAGGTATTAAATAACATGACACCAATTGAATATAAAACATTAAAACAGTTAACTTAATTTTCTACGTGAGTTTGTATTAAGTTTGGAGGTATACATATATAGCCTATACTTAATTTTAATTATTTATTTCTTTTTGGAACAAATTTAAATGCTAATTTTAGGAAATTGACGACGATATAAAGCATTTTTCAGTGTGTTACAAACTAAATATCTATCAATATGTGAACTGGTTTGCTATCCAATCACTTTTCGACCAAATAAATCATTACTTAGAGGTATCACCAGCTATTTAATGTATTGGGCTGTAAACCATGAAATAAGCTTGTAACAAAAGGGTTAATGTTATTATCCCTATCATTTTACAACAATAAAAATCAAATAAAATCAATAGCTTTTCTGACTGTTTTTTATCATGCTCGGCTAATCTTTCTTTCTAATATATCATAGCCCTTTACTCTGATATCATTTACTAAGCTTAATGTGCTTAAACGGGTTTTATGTTGCCATTTTTCTTAGGCTTTTTTCATTCATTTTGTATCTACCTATTTATTCGCTTAGTTCAAAAATAGGCAAATACATAAATTTATTTACAACGCCATCAATGAACTGTAAAAGTTATTCATTAAATCTACTCAGGTAAATCAACAAAGCCATCCATCCAACCATCACGATTAACAACATCTTCAATAATCTGAAAATCATCGGGAAAATCAATAAATCCTGGTTTATTTTTGTGTCTTTCTATAGCCAATTCAGCTTGCTTATAACTACTATAAATGCCGACTATTTTTACGTCCTCATCATCGGTATCTTCATAAAGAATATGATATAAAAAATAAACTTTTTGCCTCTCCTTACTCCTATATTTTATTTGGTTCACAAATTTATTTATAAGTTCAATACAACCTAGTCATTAAACCCATCTGCCCAATAATTTTTATCAATAACATATTCATCAATATAAAAGCCATTCGGGTAATCAATAAAACCTGGTTGGTCTTTAACTCTATTTTTTGCTTCTTCAGCTAATTTATAGCTGGTATAAGTGCCAATGTTTTTATCATCTTCATCAGCATTACCTTCATCGCTAATATGATGTAAAAGATAGACTTTTTGCATATATTCTCCTGTAATTTATAAAAGCATTTTTAATGCTTGGCATATTTTATTTAACAAAACCATACACCCAACTATCTTGATTCAGAAAACTTCTACTAATCTGAAAATCATCAGGAAAATCAATAAATCCAGGTTTATTTTTAAGCTGTTCTATAACTAATTTAGCTTGTTTATAACTACTGTAAATACCAATTAATTTAACATCTTCATCATCCGTATCTTCATAAAGAATATGATATAAAAAATAAACTTTTTGCCTCTCCTTAAACCCATTAGCCCAATAATCTTTATCAATAACATATTCATTAATATAAAAATCATCTGGGTAATCAATAAAACCAGGCCGGTCTTTAACTCTATTTTCTGCTTCTTTAGCTAATTTATAACTACTGTAAGTGCCAATTATCTTTTCATTTTCATCAGCAATAGTGATATCTCGAATATGATATAAAACATAGACTTTTTGCATAGCCTTAAACCCATCAGCCCAATAATCTTTATCAATAACATATTCACTAATATAAAAGCTATCCGGGTAATCAATAAAACCAGGCAGGTCTTTAACTCTATTTTTTGCTTCTTTAGCTAATTTATAACTACTGTAAGTGCCAATTCTCTTTTTATTTTCAGCAGCAATAGTGATATCTCGAATATGATATAAAACATAGACTTTTTGCATATATTCTCCTGTAATTTATAAAAGCATTTTTAGTGCTTAGTATATTTTATTTAACAAAACCTTCACACCAACCATCACGATTTAAAACACTAGCAAAAATCTGAAAATCATCAGGATAATCAATAAATCCTGGTTTATTTTTGACTCTTTCTAGAGCGAATTTAGCTTGTTTATAACTACTATAAATGCCGACCAGATAGGCTATACTAATTAGTCCCAGTTTTATAAGGTCATTGTTATGATAAACTAAAAATAAAAGAAGGTAACAACAATGGCAATTGATTCAGCGCAAAGAGAAAAACGCCGTTTTACTTACCAATAAAAAACAAATGGTGATTCTATATCAACATGCTAAAAAATAAACAAATATTATTACTGAGTATGACATCACTAAATCCGCATTAGATAAGTGGGTAAAGCAATATCAAACCACTGCCTATTGTTTAAACTCTGCGCTAAATTTTTTGACACATAATATGTTCTCCTATGATTTGTACTATTTTAGGGGGATATTTAAACCTACTTCACTACCATTTTTCTTAGGCTTTTTCATTCATTTTGTATCTACCTATTTTTTACTCATTCGCTTAGTTCAAAAATAGGCAAATACATAAATTTATTTACAGCGTCATTTTTCTCGTTGCTTAGCAAGGTCAATAAGTTTGTCTAGGCTAATTAAAGAATTCATTACATTATTTTGACAAACACTTTCATCATTTTGATAGATATCTTCATCATCTTGATATGTATCTTCTCTTGTAATCCATATTAGCCAAGCTTTAACTGCTAAATATTCTTCAATGGTTAATGTTGCCCAGCGTTTAAATAGATATCTGTCAGACAGTATTTTTTCAAAATCCATAATCCAAAATACAACTATATTTATAAAACCTTTAATCCTTGCTTTTTTATCCCCTATCGCTCTTGCTTTAGCTAAAGCCTCAGCTCTGGCCATAGCTCTTGCTTTAGCTCTTACTTTAGCTCTGGTTCTACCTAAAGCTATATCTATAGCTTTAGCTTTAGCCTCAGCTTCAGCCTCAGCTCTAACTATAGCTTCATCTTCAGCTATAGCTATATCCATAGCTTTCGCTGAAGTAATAAGTAACCCAGGTAAATAATAAGCATAGGCTGATGGAGTAAATACATATAAAGCATCATCATAGTTTACGTATATATCAAGAGTGATATCTTGCCAATTCTTACCCAAAAATTGTTTTAGCGCTATTTCATCATCAGGCATTATTATTGTTGCAGTTTCAAAACTTAATTCCCACATATCTTTCGGACGCTCTCGCCAAGAAAATGCCTCCGTTATTTTATTGAATAATATTTTTTCATATATAACTTCATATTTTTCCTGTTCAGGTGCTATTACCTTTTTCA
>NZ_LZGV01000017.1:0-5546 GCF_001690265.1 Gilliamella sp. HK2 | reverse complement strand
CCCCAAACTTAGTACACAACTCACGAAGAAAATCATGCTGCTTGTTTTAGTGTTTTATACTCAATCGGTGTCACGTTATTTAGTGCCTCATGCGGTCTTTCGGTGTTATAAATGGTTAGCCATTCTTCGGTTACCTTTCTTGCTTGTTCTAGATTATTAAATAGATATAAATCGAGCACTTCAGTGCGATAGGTACGATTAAATCGTTTAATATAGCCATTTTGATACGGGCTACCGGGCTGGATATAATCAATGGTTATACCATGTAATTTAGCCCAGTTTATAAAGGTTTTTCCTGTAAATTCTGGCCCATTATCGACCCGTATTTTTAATGGATACCCATGATATTCGGCCAGTTTATCTAAGTAACGGGTAATCCTTACGCCTCACGATTAAAGTCATCGATGACATTGAATGTTCTAAAGCGACGTTGATTACGGCTACTGTCACTCATAAAATCCATTGACCAACATTCACCTTGTTTATTGGGGACTAATAACCTTTCTGGGCATCGTGGAGGAATGCGTTTTTTACGCTTTACCCTGAGATTAAGCTTTAATTCACAATACACCCGATATACCCGTTTATGATTCCATTGATAGCCGAGCTTTCTGATACGATTAAAACATTTAGGAAAGCCCCAGCATAAATGCCGGTCTGTGATAGCATTCAACACCGAAACAATCACCGAACCATCCTGTAACTTAGGTTGATAATAGTAAGCACAACGGCTTAAGCCTACAATGGCACAGCTCATAGCAATAGTAACTAAATGATTTTGTTGTAGTTGCTGTGCCCACGTTTTACGTGCCCCAGTTGGCACTAAAGCTTTTTTATGATTTCTTCCTGAAGCTGGGATTTTAAGCTCAGTTCGGCAAACATCTGCTTAAGCTTGCGGTTTTCAGCCTCTAGCTCCTTTAATCGTTTGATATCCGACATTTCCATTCCACCGTATTTTTCTCGCCATTTATAGAAAGTTGAATTACCCATGCCCTATTTACGGCACAGCTCTTTAACGGGAATACTTGCCTCTGCTTCTTTTAAAATAGCTACGATTTGATGTTCAGTCTTTTTTTTCATAATTAAATCCCCTTTACTTTTATCATAGAGAATTTTCTACTTTTTTGCTGTACTATTTTAGGGGATAGTTACACATATAGAATAGATTGCTGTAGCTCTTCAAAATGATTCTCAGCTTGTAATAAATGATGTGTTGGAACATCTGCTTGATAGAGATTTAAAACAGAAATTAAATTAGATAGGTCAGGTTGCCCATTTTTAGGGCGTAGGGTATCATTACTATTAGCCATAGCATTACTCCGTTTAATGTTTGTGGTTAGATCCCTTGATAGTGTTGCGAGCACATCAGGGGATTGCTTTTTGTGGTTCTTACCTCTATAATGGTTCATACCGTTCATATTTAATCTACCTCAAAGGTATGCACCGGTGCAAGAGAAAAAAGATAAGAAGAAAACTGACCGCTCAAACAGCACGAGAAAAATTATTAGATTTGAAGATAACCTACTAAAGGAAATTGAGCGACAAACAAATAAAAACGGTGAATCATTCTCTGGCTGGGTGAAAACGCATGTAAAATGAGATTGGGAGAATAATTTATGAAAAAAATAGTATTATTTATTATAGTAATCGCTATTGCTGGGTATTTTGTATATAATAAATGGAATGCTCCTTGCTCGCCCAAGGATGTTCTCTGCCAAAAGAAAGAATAACTAAAATCTTTTCGAACGCTTCCGAAATCTACCCAATTTTTTAACTCTGCGCTATTATAAGAACGTGCTTTAAATGCGTGACGCTTTGGCACAATCTCAATGATTCTAATTGTTTCTACTTTCATTGAAAATTCCTTGTTAATTGGTTTGAGTGATTGAATAGAGGCAACTGTAATAGGTTGCCTTTTTTATTACCGAACGCGAGTAATCCCATCGTTGGGGCTAATTAAATTAGCAAGAGCATTAAACCGTCTACTCACTTCTCTAATTGCTTCTGTCGGTGAATCGATTTCTTTAAATACGGATGTTTCAATCTGTTGTAAACAAATCAACATACCTAATTGAACTTCATCAGCATTTTTTCGCTTACCCGTAGATAAACCAATCATTTTATTTTCAGCTCTAGCGAGGTTTATATAGTGATATTTCTCTACTCCTTGCATAGTTGATAATGAATCTCTACTTTCATGGTAATAGGCTAATGAGTCACGTTTTATGGCTTCACGCTTACGACTAGCAGCAAAGGCTTTGGTTACATCTAATTTAAATCTAACAATATCTTTATAATTCTTACCTCTAATTAACCGAGATATAAAATCAAATTGGATTTCATTTAGTAATACATATTTAATTTTACTTGCACCAGTTCGGTGTTTGCACGTTTCGATTTGAAATGGAAGCGTGCCTAATTCCCGAAGCTCACTTTTATTTTTATTAACTAAAGATATCAAACTCAAATGCTTAATTCCCATTTTTTTAGCTACTAAACGGCTATCTATTCTTGGTTCTTTATGTTCAATTAATTCAATGTCATTTTTTGTAATTAAATCTGTCATTATTACCACTCCTAACGTGTCGAAAAATCCCTCTTTTGGCCAAATTTAGGCAAAGGGATACCGTCGGCTCAAAAATGAGCTTTGCTATAAAATCAATTAATTAAGCTGCTTTACTTGGGTAAAGTGCTAAAATTTGGCTGATATCTGAATCAGTTAATAAGCTATTTTCATAACTAAGAATCAGATTAACTACCTTTTGAGCATCTTCCCTATTGGCTAGGTAATAGCGATAATGTGATCCTATTCCGTCGGTATTAGGTTCATCCATGCGCTTTAATGTGATGCCTAACTTTCTTTCTAGTTCTGAACAATAATTCCTACCGCTAGAAAGCCTACAGGTGCGTAATATCTCATTTTCGGTAATACCATTGTCACCAGTACACGCAATTAATAGGTAAGCTCTCGGCTTTTTAGGTAGCTTTTTATAATTAGATTGGCTATGATTGGAGGTGTCTAATAAGTTCCAATCTAAGCCCTCGATTATTTCACGGTATAGAGGGTTTTGCTTTATCACCATTATGCTACCTCACGACGTTCTACTCTGCGAGATTCAAGCCAAGAGTAAATCTCATCAGCTCGATAGCCAACACGGCGTAAACCGATTCTAATTTTTTGCGGAAAAGTTTTATCTTTCTTCTCTAGCGTGTAAAGGCTAGTGTCAGATTTGAAATGTAGTAAGGTTTTTACTTCTTTTTTGGATAGGATTTGATTGGTCATTAATACTTTCTCCGTTTAATTATAACTAACAGATACAAATATTAAATGTTTAATAGCGTAATGTCGCTAACCACTTTATTTGCTAAATATTTCCGGAAATAATTTAATTAGTAATTATTCCGGAAAGTTTTATATTATAAATATTTATGTTTTATAATTATTACATGAATCTACGATCAAATACTCTAGAGGTAAATTCTTTAATAGTTTTTTCTGCAATGGTTTTTTTAAAATTATCCGGCGTCATACTTCTATCGTTTGGGTATAATAATTTAACAATTTCTGGATATGTTAATGTATTACCAGTAATCAGTTGCCATAAATATAAATCTATATAAGCCAATCTTGGTTGAGTTATCCATTTCCTAAATTCTGTATCGCTTATCCTTTTATGACTTTTATTGCTTTTATTTGAAGGGTGTTTTTCTCTTTTTTGATTTAGCCAAATTTTAAAGTCTTCTATAATTTTATCGTCACTATACATCAAATCAATTTCAACAATATTATCTTCAAACGTATTTGATTTATCCCAAGTGATATTTTGAAATACTTCACTATCAAATACTCCATCGTAATCATCAGATTTAAAGTGTTCTGGAAAATCAAATAAATCTTTATCCAATAGTCTCAAAAGAGCCTTTAATCCTTGTAATGATGATTCATCTTTATAGATATTCTCTAATATTGATAAAAAGTTGATAGCATTAAATTCATTTATAGCTGAATCATTATCTGGGCAATCCATAACTCCTAATGTTAAAGCTTTTTTTGACGAGAAAAAGTGGAGTGTTTGCAAAAAATAATTTATATTTGCTCCATTTTCAATGTCCCGTTTAAAATTATGATAGATTGAAATATTTCTAGTGGCTAAATGCATACTTAATTCATTACGAGTATAATTTCTTACGTCAGAGTAATTCTCAATATTAAACCAATCCAAACTATTAAAATTTAGATTTCCCTTATCTTGAATTTTTTCCTCTGAATCAGAAATAAATGAAATTTTATCCATACGCCCCTCACGCCCCTAATAGATATTTGCGCCAGTTCGCTAGGGTTGCGAATGTTCGGGGATCAGCCTAGACGCAAATAATACAGTAATATACAGTTAGGTACATTATAGCACTGTGTTTATGTACATAAAATAGGGGGTATTACTTTTGGTTTTCTAAATAGGATAAAAGCTTATTCAAGCTTTCATTTAGTATGATATTTGTATTTTGTTCAGATATACCTAAATTAATACAATTTATTGAATATTTTTCTTTATTTTTTTCTATATCATTAGCCGCTATCTTTAACCCATTTATAATGCTATTACCATAAATCATCTTTGCATTTAATAAGGCAGATTGAGGTATATTTCCCCAACAATGGAGCATGAATAAAATATCAATGATATCTTTATATGGTGGTTGTGTGGCTCTGTCGGCGTTAGCTAAAAGCTTAGTGTAGAAACAGCTTTCTTTATCTAAATATGGTATAGGAAATAATTTATCTTGTTTTCCTGTTAACTGATATTTTTCAAAGCTAACAATTTCAAGTTTTATGGGTTTTGGATTTTCTTTAATAAATGCACGTACAGCGTAACGGTCAAAAGATATCTCTCTAATATATTGAAATTCTCTTGTAACCAAGAGTCCTAAACTATCCGAGGTTACCGTATTTCTTACTGCTCTATAGGATTCAATAGTAGGGCACAATAAATCTATATCAATTGATTCCCTAAACTCATTTAATTCTAATGCTATTCGAGTTCCACCGCCAAAATAAATATTGTTATCTACTAAAAAATCGACATTAAAATTATTTAATAAATGCGCTATTATTTGGTGATGAGTTAACTTATATGGCATAAATTAGACGCACGTAGGTAGGAAATAACCATTTCCGTACTCTTTAATAAGTTTATGGATTAATTTTTTTTCATTGGCAGCAAGCTTTACATCTTTAATAAAGCACCATCTTCTTTCATAAATTTTGAAAGCTTCGTCTTCTGGAATTGTCTTTCCTTGATAGTCCCACAAAATTTTATTTAATGCAGGATATCTATTTACTTGGATATTTTGCATTCATTATCTCGTTAAAATAAAAATCACATTTAAATAAATTGACGGCAACCATTTAATAGATATACAGGTTCTAATAATTCCCTGTGTTTAAAAGTATATAACTGAATATATATGAACACAACTTAATTATGTTAGAATTACAGAATTAAAATAACACTTGAAGATAAAGAAATGAGAGCATTTGCAAAAAA